>NZ_JBPEHH010000022.1:0-62963 GCF_054177595.1 Haladaptatus ordinarius
AACTCCCTGAGAAGGCGGTTAGCAACGCTCTCAAGCCACTCCCGGTTGAGCGTATGTAGCCAAGCCATGACAGTATCGTCACAAGCAGCGTTCTCGTTGTCTTTGCACGTTTCCCAGACAGAGGCCTGATTGACGGCTGCAAGAATGACGACCGCCCAGATCTCGCCGGGATCGAGGGGCGAACCCTCGATCCCCGGCAATGGCAGCTGACAGATAACGTCTTCCGCTAGATCTTTCACGTCCGAGTCCGAAAGAGCACCGTCTGGCTGAGGGATATTGAACACATTCACTCAACCAGACATCTTCCTAATTAGACTAACGCTTTAGCTTCAGTTCTCACATCGGTTGGGAAGTACCGACACTCCCACTCCGAATCCTCCGGCGTCTGCTGTAATCCCGGCACAGTTCTGAGTGAGATAGTTTAAGTATTCTCTCGATAATCGTGGAGTATGACCGAAGAAGCCCTGGAGTCGTCACGAAAACGGACTCTCCACATCGGGCGTGACCGACCGATTCGTATCAGTTCTGGACATCGATTGCTCCATCACGACGGCAAATGTAGCCGCCCGCACGGACACAACTACGAAATACGAGTGCGGGTCGTCGGTGAACTCACCGAGGAAGGATGGGTCGTGGACAAAGGGGATATCACTGCAATCATCTCCGAGTGGGACCACAGGTTTCTGCTGGAGGCGGGCGACCCACTCGTCGAGGCGTTCGAACGAAGCGGCGATTCGGACGCTGTGGTCCTCTTCGATGCCCCGCCGACGGCGGAGGTGATGAGTATCGAACTCGAACGACGACTCCGCGAGGAACTGCCGAACACCGTCTCCGACGTCGCGGTACAGGTCAGTGAAACGGCAGAACTCTGTGGTGGGCCCGTCTGAACATGCCGGTGAACGCCGCCGGAGGCTCGGATACGGACACCGAATCGGGGCCGGAAAGGAAACCGGACTCCGCCGAGCCGACGCTTCCGATAAACGAACTGTTCTACTCGCTGCAAGGCGAGGGGAAACTGGCGGGGACACCGAGCGTCTTCGTTCGGACGAGCGGATGTAACCTCCGCTGTTGGTTCTGCGATTCGTATCACACTTCCTGGGAACCGACCCACGACCGGATGACGCTCTCCGAAATCGTTACAGCGGTCGAATCGTACGAGGCGAATCACGTCGTCGTCACGGGCGGTGAACCACTGGTCCACGACGAGACGGCCACCCTCCTCAACCGCCTCGCGGACGCGGGCTATCACACGACCGTCGAGACGAACGGGACGATTTTCACCGACGCAGCCATCGACCTGGCGAGCGTCAGCCCGAAACTCTCGTCCTCGACGCCGACGGCAGTGAACGATCCGAAAGGGGACGGTGAGTGGGCAGACCGTCACGAAGCGCGTAGAATCGACCTCGACGCGCTCGCTGCGCTCGTAGACGCCTACGAGACCCAACTGAAGTTCGTCGTCACGGACGACTCCGACGTGAAGGAGGTCGAAACGCTCGTTTCGAAGGTTCGTGACGTTGCAGACACGCCCATCACCGAAACGGACGTACTCCTGATGCCGGAGGGGGCCACTCGTGAGCGATTGGACGAAACATGCGATCGAGTCGCAGAACTGGCAATGAAGCACGGATACCGATATACGCCACGACTACATGTCGACCTCTGGAACGACGCACCTGGAACCTGAACAGTATGACACGAGAAGAGACGAACACGAAACCAGACGAGACGACAGACGAATTCGAGAGAGCCGAAGAATCAGAAACGGTAGACACGTCGAGACCCCCCCGAGCAGTAATCCTCGCCTCCGGCGGGATGGACAGCGCGACGGCGGCCTACGAGGCCCGCGAGCGGGGGTACGAACCGTACTTCCTGCACACGTCTTACGGCCAGCGAACCGAGGGCAAAGAGTTCGACTGTGCGAAACGGCAGGCCGACGAACTCGACGCCGAATTCCTCCGGGTCGAAACCAGCCATCTCGCCACCATCGGTGGGTCGAGTCTCACTGACGTGGAGATGGACGTCGAAGATGCGGATTTGGAAAACGACGAGGTGCCGGACACCTACGTCCCCTTCCGTAACGCGAACCTCCTGTCGATGGCAGTATCGTGTGCTGAAGCCAACGACTGCGAAGCCGTCTTCATCGGCGCACATAGCGAGGATTTCTCCGGGTATCCGGATTGCCGACCGGCGTTCTTCGAGGCGTTCCAGCAGGTCGTGAACGTCGGAACGAAATCCGATACGTCCATCGAACTCGTCGCGCCGTTCGTCGAGTGGAGCAAGACGGAAATCACCCGACGAGGGGTCGAACTCGGGGTTCCGTACGAACACACGTGGAGTTGCTACCGGGCGGAGGAACCCGCCTGCGGTACGTGTGACGCCTGTGCATTTCGATTGCAGGCGTTTCAGAACGTCGCGGTGCGCGACCCTATCGACTACGAAGAACGCCCCGACTACTGACCCGTATTCGCTTTGTCGGGTTTCTCTTCTCGCTCTGCTCTCCCTTCGCCACCCTTGGCCGTCGAAGTGACGTAGATGCCACAGAGCACGATGACACCGCCGACCACGGTTGCGATTCCCGGCACCTCGTCGAGGATGGCGAGGGCGAGGAGGGTACTCCCGACCGGTTCGCCCAGGAGTGAGACGCTGACGACACTCGATTCGACGTACTTCAGCGCCCAGTTGATGACCGTATGGCCGAAGATGCCCGGCCCGACGGCCATGGCGAGAAACAAAAGCCACTCGACGGGCGGGTAGGCGGTGAGGGAAACGGTCGCATCGCTGGATAGTGCGACTCCGAACAGGACGACGGTACAGACGCCGTACACGACGGTTACGTACGGGACGAGCGAGACGCGCTGACGGAGCGACCGACCGGCGAGGACGTATCCCGCCGCCGCGATTGCTCCCGTGACGGCGAGCGCATTTCCGTAGAGTGGACGCTGGCCAGCGACGACCGCACCCGAGAGCAGGCCGCCGAACGACATCGCCACCATCCCGACGAGTGCGACGAGGATTCCGACCACCGTTCGCCTTGTCACGCGCTCGTCGAGCAGTGCCCACGCGCCGAACGCGACGAACAGTGGTTGTGACTGTACCAGCGTTACGGAGGCGGCGACAGTCGTCCACTCCAGACTCTCGAACCACGTGACGAAATGGACGGCGAGCGCGCCGCCAGTGACGATAGCGATGAGGAAATCGCGACGCGAGAAGGTTCGAAGGTCGGCACGGTAGCGCGTGACAGCGAGGGGAGCGAGGAGCAGCGTCGTAAAGAGCACTCGGTAGAACGCTTTGATGATACTCGGCGCACTGCTCAGTTCGATGAGGATGGCACTGGTGCTCACCGCGACGATGGCGACCGCGAGCGCGACCATCGGCGGAACCTCGTCTTCGACCCACTCGACCACGTGAAACATCACTCGTCAGGGAGTGGTTCCGGCATCTGATTTAAACTTCCGGGTGACGTTCGAGAAAATCCTCGCCCGTCTGGTCACAACGGAATCCGCAGCCACGAGAGCCACTCGACGACCGTCTCCGGACGAACAAGTGGGTCGTGGAGGACCAGCCAATCGAGCAACACGAGCCCGAGTCCGTGGGCGACGACGGACGGGAGCAGCGAATCGCTCTCGTAGTCCACCGCACCGAAGAGCACGTCCGTGGGTCCCGAGAGAATCAGTTCGATCGGTGGCTTACCGAGGTGGTGGAAGGCGTACACGACCGGGCTGATGAACACGCTCTTGAACCCGATTTTCCGAACGCCGACACAGAGCAAGCCTCGATAGTACGTTTCAGCGGCTATCACGACGATGAACTGCTTTACGGCGTGCGGAACGAAACTCCCCAGTTCGAGCGTCGCCCCCCACATCGGATAGTACGCTCGAATCGTCGGGAGTGAGGACCCGACGACGTAGAACGGAACCACGAACGCCGCGAGAATCACCGTGTTGCGAATCGCTTTCCGGTCGACCCGATAGCCGAGGTGGCGTCCGTGGGTCACCGCCAACACGCCGGGAATCAGCATGTAGAGTGTCACGTCACGCACGAGTCGTGCGTTCAGACTGTCGCCCGGCACGTCCCACCACGACCACGCGACGGTCAGTGCCGCCCCGACGAATAGTGACAACTGAACCCACGTCAGACCGAACGTCCGCCCCTCGGTCGACCGGGCGAAGTTCACGAATCGTCTGCGGTCGGAACCGGTCCCGTGCCGATGGCGTCCCGGATATTCTGCGTGAACTCGTGTTCGCTCTGGAAGTACGTCTCGTCTACGTTCTCCAACACGTCCGAGAGTTGCTGTGGCCCGTCGGGAGTACGAATCGTCTCGTCACCCTCCCTTCGGACGACCTCGCTCTTCTGAATCGGCCAGTACAGTCGGGAGGAGATACGAGCGACCGGCGCGCCTTCGACGGGGTCGCGCTCGCCGAGTTCGACGGCGGGCCCCTCGTCTTCGTTGTCGTCAGCCATACTCGCTCGTTTGACACCCCAGGGATTAGGCTTTTCGACACGACCTTTTGCTGCGGTCGGGTGCCAGCGGGCGCGTTGTCGTCGCGCGCGCCCGCTGGCCTACCTCCACTGGCAAAAGCTCGACCAAAAGCACTGGAAGACGTTCCTGCTCGCTGACGCTCCGCGGGCGTGCGACTTCCGAGCCATTCGCTCGCGTCGCTCACGAAGACACTCCTCGCTCCCTCGGCTCGCGGCTTCGCCACTCGCTTTTCGAGGCGCTCCGCGCCTCGGAAAATCTTCGATTTTTCGGTGAGTGTGCTAGCTTCTGGGGGTTGTGTTACCTGCCACAGCATGGCGGTAAGCCGACGAGCCACTTTCTGGTCACGCAGTGCGTGCGCCTGAGTCGGCGGTCAGCGAAGGTGCACGCACACCGGGAAGGCACGAGGGCGTCGAGGACGGGCGGCCCCGGCGGTTCGGGCCGCCCGTCCGCACTGCGGTCGCGGTTCGCGGGTGCGGTATCTTGGCCGAGCGATTTCCGCCGTGTTACCTCTTGCAACCCCTGCGGTTGCGGTAGTTTGCTGGGGCGATAGCTTTCGTGGCAAACGTATTGGGATTCCAGTCACCTCGTGGTTTCCACTCGTCATTTCGATTCCGAATCGACGTCCCGAGACGCGAGTTCGAACGAGCGTCCCGGAAGAACCGAGCTGATAAATAACCGAATTGACTGGTCGAAGATACCGCCGAGCCACGCCCTTTCGTGCCGATTCAGCCCCAAACATCTTAATTGTGATAATTTTCTGACGCAGTAGTTTAGTAGGTGGCCTCCAATGACGGACATGACAAGCCTCGGGGAAACGTATGAAGGGCGCGACTGCGTGAAAAAGCGCCCACGACGCCTCCATCTCGGAGTCGGGCTGTTTCTCGCCGGGTCGTTGCTCGTCGTCGTCGCCATCCTCGCGGCGACGACGAGCCTCTTCCCGTCGGTAGGGGTGAACCACTACGGTTCCTACAAACTCGCAGGCATCACCACGGGCTTGGGCGTCCCGGCGGTGTTCATCGGCGTCTTCGCCGTCCTCCCGGCGACAAGCGACCGGGTTCGTGCGGCGGCGGCCATCGGTTCGAGCATCTCCATCCTGGGCGTCGGGATGTTCTGGTACGCCTATCCTGCTCACTGGAGGGGCTACGGCGAACAGCTCACCCTCCCGGTCGTCGCGGTCTACTTCACCGGTCTCATCATCACGTTCTGGTGTCTGTTCACCGCCGTCGTGAACTTCAAGACGCGCAACGACCCCGGCGGAACCGTCACGATGGAGGTGCTGCGGAAAGGCGAGACGAAGGTCGTGGAGGTCGAACGCTCCCGCGGGTTCGGAAGCGTCGGCGTCTTCGGCGACCAACCGGACGGCGAAATCGATACCACGAGCGCACCCGTGAGCGACGGCGGCGCGACGAACGACGACATCTCCTCACCCATCGCACGACGGTCCGCGACCCCGGAGACGACCCGCCCGGCTACCGACACCTATTGTGGCAACTGCACCCACTTCGACTACGTTCGTACCGACAACGGCATGACGCCCTACTGTGGGCTGTACGACCAGCGGATGACGGACATGGACGCCTGCGACCAGTGGACGCCGAACCGCTGGACGCCGGACCGCCGAACCGCCTAACTACTGCTCACCCATCTCTTCTAACGTTCGTTCGACTGACGCCCAGTGGCTCCCTTTCCAGAACTGTTTTCCGCAGTCTCGACACCGCCATATTCGCTCGCCGTCCGGCGCGTGGTCGGGTGCGTCGCCGTCCTCCCGTCTTAGTTCGCCGTTGCACACCGAACACCGAGTCGGGTCGGCGAGCGAGAGGTTGAACCCGACCGCCGAGAGTTCCCGAAGTTGGTCGGTGACGTCGAGCGATTCGACGAGAATCGCGTCGTCTGACCGCGTCGCCAACACTTCGTCTCGCGTCACGAGCGTCCGACCTTCTTCCCGCGCCAGTGCGAGAATCGCGTCGTCGGCTTCGATACCTCTGTCGAGCGCGTAGGCGGTGTCGTAGCCACACATCCGGAGGTAGGTGGCTAGCTTTCCGAGCATCACGTCGAGGAGGAGGGCCATCAGTGACAAAAATCGCGAATCCCATCGGCGTCACGGGTGTTGAGCACGTCCTCGGCTTCGGCCCAGCCGCGCCGAGCGGTGTGGACGCCGTACCGGACGTTTCGATACTCGCCGGGACTGTGGGCGTCCGTGTCGATGGCGACCGGCGAACCCGCTTCGACCGCGACCTGTACCGCCGCACCCCACAGGTCGAGACGGTGCGTGTTGCTGTTTATCTCCAGTGCGACGCCGTGGTCGACGGCGGCGTTCGCCACCTCGCGCACGTCGAAATCGACGCCAGGACGCTGGTTGATGAGACGGCCACTTGGATGCCCCAGGACGTCGACGCTCGGGTGTTCGATGGCTCGGACCAGTCGTTCGGTGGCGTCGCCGTTAAGACCGCTGTGCGGTGAGGCCACCACGATATCGAGGTCCGCCAGTACGTTGTCTCCGACGCTAATTTCCCCTTCGGCGTCGATGTTCGCCTCGACGCCGGTGAACACGTCTATCGAGGCGTCTTCGGCGACTGCACGAACCTCGTCTATCTGCTCGCGGAGTTCGGCGTCGTCCAGACCGACGCCGCCGACCATTCCCGGCCCGGTCGCGTGGTCGGAGATGGCGATGTAGTCGTGGCCGAACTCGGCGGCTCCCTCGACCATCTCCGTGATGGTGTAGCTCCCGTCCGACCAGTCGGTGTGCAGGTGGAGGTCGCCGCGAACGTCGCTTTCTTCGACGAGGTCAGGCAGTTTCCCGGCGATTGCGGCGTCTATCTCGCCCCTGTCCTCGCGCATCTCGGGTGCGATGAACGGGAGACCGAGTGCGTCGTACATGCTCGCTTCCGTTTCGCCCGCGATTCGCTCCCCGACTCGTTGACCTGCATCGGGGTCGTCGACGTCGCTCACGTCGAACACCCCGTACTCGTTCACCTTTAGGTCACGCTCGATGGCGTAGTTCCGCAAGGTGATGTTGTGGTTCTTGCTCCCCGTAAAATACTGGAGTGCACTGCCGAACTCGTCGGGCACCACGACCCGGAGGTCGACCCGCATGTCCGAGACGCGAATCGCGGCCTTGTCGGTGCCCGCCTCGATGACCGTCGTCGCTCGCTCCCAGTCGGTGAAGGCGTCCACGACCGTCTGTCTCTCCTCGCTCGCCGCCAGTACGTCCACGTCGCCGATGGTCTCTCGCCAGCGCCGCAGGGACCCGGCGAGTTCACAGCGTTCGACGCTCGACACGTCCGCGAAGAACTCGAGCACCTGTTCGCCGACCGGGCGGGCGTTCCCCAGCAGTTCTCGCCCGCGGATGGTGCGGGCGAACTCGATTCCGTCGAGGATGTTCTGTTCCGTCTTCTGGCCGTATCCCTTCAGCTCCCGAATCTTCCCATCGCGAGCGGCGTCTTCGAGGTCGTCTAACGACTCGACGCCGAGTTCGTGATAGAGGTCGCCGACGGTCTTCGGGCCGACGCCCTCGACGCGGGTCAACTCCTCCATCCGGACGGGCAGTGTCTCGCGTTCTTCTTCGAGCGCCTCTATCTCCCCCGTCTCGAAGTACTCGACCACTTTCCCGGCGATGGAGTCGCCGACTTGCGGAATCCGCTGGACCGCTTCGGAGCCGTCGGCGGCCAGTGCCTCGATGTCCTCGGGGTACTCCCGAATGTTGTCCGCGGCCCGGCGGTAGGACTGGGGTTTGTACTCGACGTCCTGTGCTTCCAGGAGGTCCGCGTACTCTTCGAACAGGTCGGCGATTTCGGCGTTTCGGCTCATGGTCGTGTTCGGTTGCTGGCGTCGTTTCGACCCAGCGCTTTCTTCAGGAAGGTCATCCAGCGTTTCTTGTCGGCGGTTTCTTTCGCGTGTTCTTCCGCTTCGAGGTCGGTCGGGCCGAGACTCTCCAGCGCGTTCAACGCCCGGTCGATGCCGATGATGCTCTCGACCAGTCGCTCGCCCTCCTCGCGGGAGATGTCGCCGTCTTCGAGTCGCTGTTTCCGCTGGAGTCGCTCCCGGCGCAGGTTCGTCTTCGCCCGGTCGACTCGGTCGCGTTCGCCGGCCGGAATCGTCTCCCGCCGCTTGATTTCGAAGACGAACTCACGCAGGTCTATCTCCTCGCCCTGCACCGTTATCGACTCCGGGATGGACGCGCCGACGGTCGCCCCCTCGCGGCCGACGCGCTCCAGCAGTCCTTTTCGTTCGTACTCTTTCACACGGTGTACCTCGTGGTCGTCGCTAAAAATTCCTGCCCCCGTGCATCACGAGAGCGACTCTCTCCGGAGAGATTCGTACAGAAGACGCGGTACTCTTGCGGCGAGGGAGCGAATCACCCAAACCCATTTGGCGCGTCGGTTCAAACGTCGGACTAATGGCGAAATGCGACGCGTGTGGTCAAACCGAGAATATGCCGTACAAGTGCCGGATGTGCGGCGGGACGTTCTGTAGCGAACATCGTCTTCCGGAAAACCACTCCTGTCCGGGATTGAATGAGTGGAACGACCCGGAGGGGGTCTTCGACAGCGGGTTCGACGATAGCGTGCAAAATCAGGGACGGAGCAAGACGTTCAGTGTGGACACCGGGACTGGCGGCCCGCTCGCGTACTTCCGAGGCAACATGACGTACGTCTTTCTCGCGCTGATGTGGCTGACGTACGTCCTCCAGTACGCGGTCGCGCCGATTTTCGGTATCACCGCACCGGGACCGGGACGGCCGGCCGACCTGCAGTGGTACTCCCTGTTCACGCTGACGACCGAGAACCCCCAGTACGTCTGGACGTGGGTCACCTCGGTCTTCTCGCACGGCGGGATATTCCACCTCGCTATCAACAGCCTCGTGCTGTACTTCTTCGGCCCGCCGGTCGAACAGCGGATGGGGAGCAAGAAGTTCGCCGCCCTGTTTCTGGTGACGGGCGCGCTCGCGGGCCTCGCGCAGGTCGGTGCGACCATCCTCACTCAGCCGAATCTCTTCGTGCCGGTCCTCGGTGCGAGTGGCGCGATAGCGGCTATCATGGGCGTGCTGACGGTGTTGAACCCCAATCTGCGTATCTACCTCTACTTCATCATTCCGATGCCGCTGTGGCTGGCGACGCTCGCGTTCGCCGTCTACTCGGCGTTCGTCAGCGTCTCCGGCGGTATCGGTGCGGGCGGCGTCGCGCAACTCGCACACCTCACCGGCCTCGGTCTCGGTCTGCTCTACGGCGCGAAACTGAAAAAGGAAGGTCAGCGCGCACCCCAGCAGCTCGAGTTCGGGGGCGGAGGCGGTGGCATGGGCGGCCGTAGACGATTCTAATGCGCGTCGTCCACCCGGAGTTCGCGCCCGACGCGTCGCTCTCCCGCGAGGAGATGGAAGCCCTCCAGCACGAGGTGGCCGACCTCGCGGTTTTCGAGGACGAGTTCGAGTTCGACCCGGCCAGCGTTCGTGCCGGGACCGACGACGCACAGACGCAACTGCCGACCGGAGACGCCGGTCGCACTGCAGACGCTGACGATTCCCCGGTCGTCGTCGGCGTCGACCAGGCCTTCGTCGGTGAGCAGGCCGTGAGCGCCATCGTCGCGCTCCGCGACGGCGAGGTCGTAGAGCGCACCCACGCCGTAGTCGAAACCGAGATTCCGTACATTCCCGGCCTGCTGTCGTTCCGCGAGGGGACGGCGATACTGCGAGCCTTCGAGCAACTGTCGGTCGACCCCGACCTCGCAATCGTGGACGGAAGCGGGCGAATCCACTTCCGGGAGGCGGGTATCGCCACGCACGTCGGCGTCATGCTCGACCTGCCCGCCATCGGGGTCGCCAAGAACCTGCTCTGTGGAACCCTGCGCGACCCGCCGGAGGGGCACATGCGGGAGGGAGAGCGCGTTCCCGTACTCTCGAACGACCGGGTCAGCGCGCCGTACGGAACCGTCATCGGCTACGCCCTCCAGTCGCGCCAGTACGACGACCCCCAGAAACGCCACGTCAACCCCCTGTACGTCAGTCCCGGCCACCGCGTGAGTGCCGAGACGGCGGCGGACCTCGTCTGGCAACTCTGTGCGGGCTACAAACTTCCCGAGCCCACGAGGCACGCGGACGCCTACGCCGACGAGGTGAAGGAAACCGTTGGTACTTAGCCACCCCCCTCCGAAGGAAACCCCATGGCTGAGACTGTGCTGATTACAGGCTGTTCGTCGGGAATCGGCAGGGAAACCGCACTCTCGTTTCTCGCAGACGGGTGGGACGTGTACGCGACCGCCAGAAATACCGCCGACATCGAAACGCTCGGCGACAAGGGCTGTCATATCGCGAAACTCGACGTGACCGAGGACGACGACGTAGAGCGCGTCGTCTCGCGCATCGTGGACGAACACGGACACGTCGACTGTCTCGTCAACAACGCGGGCTACGCACAACCCGGTCCCATCGAGGACGTGCCGGTCGAGGAGGTTCACGCGCAGTTCGACGTGAACGTCTACGGACCGCTTCGACTCGCGCGAGCCGTCCTCCCGCACATGCGCGAACGCGGGAAAGGGACCATCGTCAACGTCTCCAGTGCGGTGGGTCGCATCGCCGTCCCCGGAATGGGAATCTACTGCGGGTCGAAGTTCGCACTGGAGGGCATCTCGGACTCGCTCCGCCCGGAGGTAGAGGAGTACGACGTGGACGTCGTCGTGGTCGAACCCGGTCCAGTAGACACCGAGTTCTACGACCGAGCGAACGGTGAAATCGAAGGCGTCGAACGCTCCGGGGCGTACGAACGATTCTACGAGATGTACGACGACCGGCAGGCCATCGACGGTGGCATGCCCGGCGCGGTCCACCCGAAGGAAGTCGCCGACACCATCCTCGACGCGGCGAACGTCCAGCACCCCAACGCTCGGTATCCCGTCGGTACCGTCGCGGAACTGGCCGACTACGGGCGAATCCTGCCCGCGGCGTGGCTGGATAAGCTGTACGGAACGATTTCCGGGCTCTCGACCAGCGACTGGGCCAAGAAGTTCCTCGGATGATTCTCGACCGGGAGAGGCTCGCCACGACGCCCGCCCGCGAGACCGCACTGGCATGTATCGAGGCCGGCATCGAGGCGGCTCACCCGCGAACCGTCGTCTCCGAGCGGGTAACCCTCGACGGTGACACCCTTCACATCGCGGAGACTGAGTACGACTGTTCGGAGTACGACGAAGTGGTCGTCGTCGGTGGCGGCAAGGCCGCCGCACAGGTCGCTGTCGCACTGGAGTCCGTTCTCGGCGACCGAATCTCCCGTGGCGCAGTCGTGACCAACGACCCCGAGGAGACGACCCGAATCGACGTGCTTGCGGGTGACCACCCCGTGCCGAGCGAGACGGGTATCGAGAGCACCCGGCGCGTGCTCGAACTCGCCGACTCGGCCGACGAGAACACGCTCGTCTTCGCGGTCGTCACCGGCGGTGCGAGTGCCCTCCTGCCCGCTCCTGCGGACGGAATCTCGCTGGCGGACGTACAGGGAGTGACCCGCGACCTGCTCGATTCGGGGGCGGACATCGACGAAATAAACGCCGTTCGAAAGCACAGCTCGGCGCTGAAAGGCGGGCAACTCGCCCGAACCGCCGCCCCCGCGACCGTCGTCGGCCTGCTGTTCAGCGACGTGGTCGGTGACGACCCCGGCGTCATCGGGAGTGGACCGACCGCGCCGGACGGGACGAGTTTCGACGACGCACTGGCGGTTCTCGACCGATACGGCGTCGCGTCACCAGTTCGAGACCGGTTGGAACGTGGCGCTGCCGGCGAACTGCCGGAGACACCCGACGACGACGATACGGTTTTCAGTGACGTGACGAACCACGTTCTGGCGACGAACTTCACCGCACTTGACGCCGCCCGCGATGTCGCCGAGAAACGAGGGTACGAGACGACGATTCTCTCCTCGCGCGTTCGCGGGGAGGCACGCGAGTCCGCAGCCACGCACGTCGCCATCGCGGAGGAGGTGCAGGAGACCGGCAACCCGACCGCGCCACCTGCAGTGTTGCTCTCCGGTGGTGAGACCACGGTCAGGGTTCGCGGGTCGGGCGAAGGCGGGCCGAATCTGGAGTTCGCCCTCGCTGCCCGCCTCGAACTCGACGGGCGAATCACGGTCGCCAGCGTCGATACCGACGGACGAGACGGGAGTACCGATGCCTCGGGCGCGGTCGTGGACAACGGAACGGTGGTCGAGGAAGGGGAGGACGCGCTTCGGAAGAATGACGCCTACACCGTGCTCGAATCGGCGGGTGCACTCCTCGAAACCGGCCCGACCGGGACGAACGTGAACGATTTGCGGGTACTGGTAGTTGAGTAGGACGGCTTTTCGGAGCGGGGGTGGGCGGTGAGTCGGATCGGGGCCGTCGAATCAGTCCAGACAGGCTGCGACGACGCGAAGCATCTCCTCACCTCGCACTTCGTCGGCGAAAAGCGGAACGCGCTTGATGTCGTGGCCGCGAAACACGTCCTGTGCCTCTCTGAGTGCGCCCTGTTGAACCTCCCACCGCTGCTGGCAGAACTCACAGGTGTCGAGATTTGGCGTGACGAACTGGCTCGAATCGACTGCATCCGTCACGTCGGCGAGGTTCTCCATCACGCGGTTGACGACGACCGTTCCGACGGGAATGTCGAACTCGTCGAGCTGGGAGAGCAGGCGTTTGGACTCGAAGACGCTCATCTCCTCTGGAACCATCACGATTCGGAAGTCGGTCTTCGAAGGGTCACGGAGCGTGGTTCGGAGACGCTGTATCTGGGCTTTCAGTGCTTCGAGGTCGTCGATGCCTTCCTCCGGTTCGGTCTCACCGCCGAACATTCCTTTGACGCCGTCCATCATCCCCTGCAATCGCTGGCGGAGCGACACCATGCGCCCGACCATGGTGTCCATCACCTCGGGCAGTTCGAGGAGACGGAGGGTGTGCCCCGTCGGTGCGGTGTCCACGACAACGCGGTCGAATCGGTCGTCGTCCAGAAATTCGATGAGTTTCTGCATCGCGGCGGCCTCGTCGGCCCCCGGCATCGCCCCGCCGAGCAGCGAGGACATCGGCCCGTCGCCGTCGTCGCCGAGAAGTCCGCCGAGTGGGCTCTCAGCTCCGAGTGGGCCATCGTCGCCGAACATTCCAGCCTGCTCTTCCAGTGCGGCGTCGGGGTCTATCTCCGCCGCGTAGAGCGGGATGTCCTTCCGGATTCGCGACGCCTCGGGTGGGATGTCTCGCTCGAAGGTGTCCGAGAGCGAGTGTGCCGGGTCGGTCGAGACGACCAGCGTTCGCGTCCCATCCCGCGCGCTCGCCAGTCCCATCGCGGCCGCCATCGTCGTCTTGCCGACGCCGCCCTTGCCACCGTACAGGACGTACTCCGGTGCATCGACCCCGGTCGGTACGTCCGATTCGTCGATTCGCTCGACGGCCTCCACGTCGATTTCGCTCATGCGAGGGGCTATCCGGCGTGGACTTGTGTACCCGTCGGTCTCGACACGCTGGCGAATCGTCGAGGAGTCGCGTCGAGGACACCGCTGAAAGATACTCAGCCGTCTCCGTACCCCTCAGCGCTCGCAGCTCGTGCTACCACGGGGGAAGTACCCCGACGAGAATTCCCGAGACGAAGACGACCCGAATCGCGTACCGGGAAACCGACCGGAGCGTTCGAAACCGCGAGAGTACCCCCATCGACCGAAACGCCACTCGGTCGGTCTCAATCTTCGCTGAGTGCGGCCAACTCGGACCGGTTTCCGACCTCGACACCACCGGTGAGCTGGCGGTGCGGGTAGGGCATGTCGATGCCTTCCGCATCGAATCGCTCTTTGACGGCTTTCACGTACTCGCCGCGGGTCTTCACGAAGTCACCTCGTCGAGGGTCGTCGATCCAGAATCGAGATTTGAGGCCGACTGCGGAGTCGCCGAGTTCGGCGAGCCGAACCGACGGGCCGGGGTCGTCCATGATTTCGTCGTGCTTTTTTGCCTCTTCGACGAGGATGTCGGTTGCCTGGTCGATGTCGTCGTCGTAGCCGATGCCGAACTGGAACTGGATGCGGAGTTTGTCGTGTGCTACCGGGTTCTTGATGACACCGTCGGTCAACACCGAGTTCGCCACTGTCAGGAGCTCGTTGTCGAAGGTGCGGACGCGCGTCACCCGCAGGTCGATGTCCTCGACGATACCCGAATACGTTCCGTCGTCCCACTCTATCCAGTCGCCGATCTTGAACGGTTTGTCCGTGAAGATGAAAACGCCGGCGACGAAGTTGGCGATGATGTCCTGCAACGCGAACCCGACCGCCAACGTCGCGGCGGCAGCGACGGTTGCGAGGGCGGTGAGGAAGTTACCGAGCTCGGCGAGGCCGAATGCGATCGCAACCGCCGTGAACAGGACGACGAATTGGGCGACCTTCGTCAGCGGCTTCTTTACACTCTCGTCGTATCCCTGTCTGTCGAGCAGTCGTTTGACGAGTGGAATCACCAGAATCCGACCGAGAAGATAGAGGACGACGAACGAGACGGTGAAGTAAATCCCTTTTGTCACTCCCTCGGCCTGTCCGCCAAAGATACCCTCGAAGCCCGGCAGCGGTTCGACCATCAGTGGTACACCGCCGTATTCCCGCGCGTTTCGATGAGTTCGGCGTTCACCTCGTCGGCCAGTTCCTCGGCGAGTTCGTCGGTCGAGGTGCCACCGCGGGCCGCCCGGAGGAACTTCACCTTCACGAGTTCGTTGCTCTGTAGCTGGTCTTTCAGTTCGTCAGCGACGGCGGAGAGTCCGCTCTTGCCGACCCAGACGGTCACGTCGAGGTCGTGGGCCTTCTTTCGGAGGTCTTGATTACTCATAACTGCGGAGTAGTTGTGTGCGATTACTTTTAAACCTTGCAGCTAACGAGCCAGATGTCGGCGAGAGTGTGAATATCTTGCATCGTGCTTCGGGTTTCAAAGCCTTTGTATCGCATGACTCCTGAGGTTCGCACATGACTGCGAAGGTCGTCGTGCTCGGTGCTGGATATGCTGGTGCTGGCGCGATACAGCGGCTCGAAGCAGAACTCGATACCGCCGACATCACGTGGGTGTCGGACACCGACTACCACCTCGTGTTGCACGAATCCCATCGTGTCATCCGCGACCCGAGGGTCAAGGACAAGATCACCCTCCCGATTCAGGACATCAAATCTCCGAACACTCGATTCGTCCACGACACCGTCACGGGCGTCGATACGGACGAACGGACGGTCGAACTCGAAGACGGCGACGACGTCGACTACGACTATCTCCTCGTCGCACTCGGAAGCAAAACCGCCTACTACGGCATCCCCGGCATGGCGGAGAACTCGCTGACGCTAAAGGGACTGGACGACGCACTCGAGATTCACGACGCGGTCGAAGCGGCCGCGAAAACCGCCTCGCGCAACGACCCCGCGAAGATAGTCGTCGGCGGGGCCGGACTGTCGGGTATCCAGAGCGCGGGCGAAATCGCCGAGTACCGCGACAAACACCGCGCGTCGCTCGACATCTATCTGGTCGAGGCGCTGGACGAGATAATGCCCGGACAGGACCCCGAACTGCAGGGGACGGTGAAAAAGTACCTCCTCGAGAAGAACATCAACATCCTCACGGGCGACCCAATTACCGAGGCCGACGAGGACGAGATACAGTTCGACGAGGGCGACCCCCTCGACTACGACGTGTTCGTGTGGACCGGCGGCATCACCGGCAGGGACGCGATGAACGGCTGTAACCTCGACAACGAACACAACCGCGTCACCACCGAATCGAACTTCCAGACCAGCGACGAGCGCGTGTTCGCCATCGGCGACTGTGCCATCATCGACCAGGGCGACAACCCCGCACCGCCGACCGCCCAGGCCGCGTGGCAGGCCGCCGAAGTCGTCGGCGAGAACATCGCTCGTGCCGTCCGCGGCCAACCGCTCACGTCCTGGACGTACGAGGACAAGGGGACGGTCATCTCCATCGGCGACGACGCGGTCGCCCACGGCGTCAGCGCGGGTGGCGTGGACTTCCCCATCAGCACGTTCAGTTCTCACCCGGCGGAGTTCCTGAAGAAGGCCGTCGCCGCACGCTGGATTGCGGACATGACCTCGTGGAACCGCGCGCTCAAGGCGTGGAACTCGCTGTAACCTGCCGGTAACGGATTTTCGTTTCTCTCGACGAATCAGTGGAATGGGTCGTCCTCGACGCCGTCGAACCCCGAGCGACCGCTTCAGGGGATTCGAACGTCGTGTTCGAGCGTTCCGACGCCTTCGATTTCGACTTCGACGTGGTCGCCGTCTTCGAGGGGAGCGACGCCGGACGGCGTCCCGGTGATGACGACGTCGCCCGGTTCGAGGGTGAGGTAGGTCGTGATTTCCGCGATGAGCTCCGGAACCGAGAAGATGAACTGGTCGCGCGAGGACTCCTGGCGGAGTACGCCGTTCACGCGAAGTCGAACCGCCGCGTCGTCGGGGACTTCGTCGGGCGTCGCCACGACCGGGCCGAGGGGACAGGAGTGGTCGAACGCCTTGCCGCGGACCCAGTTCTGTTCGCGGTCCTGGTCGTCGCGGTTCGAGATGTCGTTCGCACACGTGAACCCGGCGACCACGTCCATCGCGTCTGCTTCGGCAACGTGGCGACACTGCTCGCCGATGACGATACCGAGTTCGACTTCGTGGTCGATGCGTTCTTTTTCGGCGGGGAGCGTGACGGTGTCGCCGTGGGAGGCGACCGCGTTCGGCGGCTTGAGGAACAGGAGCGGTCGGTCGGGAACGTCCTTGTTTCGTTCCGCCGCGTGGTCGGCGTAGTTCAGCCCGACGCAGACGATTTTCGTCGGGTCGGCCGGTGCGAGGACCTCGACGTCGTCGGGGTCGTAGGTATCGTCGGCGAATCGGAGTTCGCCGTCGGTCCACTCACCGGTTCGCGTCGCACCAGCGGGGTCGCGGAATCGGACTCGTTTCATACGGGATGGTCGTAGCCGGCCGCCTAAATCGTTCGGACTCCGGTAACGGCTTCGCGGTATTTCTCTCTCGTCCCCGCGTGCGACCTGCCGGCTATCACTCCAGTCGTCGCCAACATCTTTTAAGGCCGATTGTGCACTACTGACGACCGCACCATGGAACTCACTTGGCACGGCCATTCGACGTGGCACGTCACCGTCGGCGACACCCAACTCCTCATCGACCCGTTCTTCGACAACCCGAAGACGGACACCGACCCGGAGGAACTCGACCCGGACTACGTCCTCCTCACGCACGGCCACGCAGACCACATCGGGGACGTCGACCGCTACGAGGGAACGACGCTCGTCGCGACGCCCGAAGTCGTCGAGTACTGCCGTGACGAGTACGGCGAGTTCGACGCGATCGGCGGCATGGGGATGAACCTCGGTGGTACCGTCGAGTGTGGCGACGCGTTCGTGACGATGCATCGCGCCGACCACACGAACGGGATGGACACGACCTACGGCACGTCCGGCGGGATGCCAGCCGGGTTCGTCGTCTCTGACACGAAACCGACGCAGGTCTCCGACGAGGAAAGCGAGACATTCTACCACGCGGGCGACACCGCGCTGATGACCGAGATGCGCGAAATCATCGGACCGTACCTCGAACCCGACGCCGTCGCAGTCCCCATCGGCGACCACTTCACGATGGGTCCCTGGCAAGCCGCCATCGCGGTGGACTGGTTGGACGCCGACGCCGCGTTCCCGATGCACTACGACACGTTCCCGCCCATCGAACAGGACACCGACGACTTCGTGCGCGAGGTGAAGGCGACCGGTAGCGACGCCGAGGTTCGCGTGCTGGAGGGTGACGAGACGGTCGACCTGACGGACCTCCTGTCGTACTGAGTTCGACTTCCGAGACTTGTCTTCTTTCGTGGTGTTCGAAGCGGTGGTTCTAGTGGGTCGCGTCGGTCTGTGCTGAAAGTGTGTGATTCGTGAATCACGCGCTGTGCCGGGTAACGTCCGAGGACACGAAGCCCTCGACCGGGTTGGAGACTCCCCGCTCGAAATGACCTCGCGCCTCGTACGCACGCTCCCGACCCGTGGAAACAGGTACCGTGACTATAATCTTCACTTCCATCCGTCGAGCGCGACCGGAAGAACAATACTTAGGAGCGTTGCGAGAGACCGTCGAAACGCAATGCCAGAAGTCACAACGACGTCCGACGAAGGGTTCAGCGCCGAAAACGACGTACGCGATTTCTCCATCACCATCGACGCGACGGGCGAGAACGCCCCCGACACGCTCGAAACGCTGCTCGCGGCGTACGGTTCCTGCTACGTCCCCGCGCTCCGTGTCGGCGGCGAACAGCGCGACGCTGGTGACCTCGGCAAGATCGAGATCGACGTCACCGGCGAACTGAACGAAGACGACAAACTCGACGCCGTCGGCTTCAACATCCGGTGGGAAGCGGAGACCGACGACGAGACGGCAGACGCGGTCGTCGCCCGGGCCTTCGAACTGTGTAAGGTACACGACGCGCTCGAAGAGAGCCTCCACGCTGAGGTTTCCATCGAGACGGGCGCGTTCTGAGAGAACGTTCCCGAACCCCGAAAGGGAAGCGTTAAAAACCGCGCGGCGATACGTGGGGGTATGAGTCAGACGCAAAAGCAGGCGCGAAAATGCGTCTCGTGTGGGATAAACATCTCCGGCACGAACGCCGCGTCCTTCAAATGCCCCGACTGTGGGCAAACCATCTACCGCTGTGCGAAGTGCCGCAAACAGAGCAACCTCTACGAGTGCCCCGACTGTGGGTTCCTCGGACCATAACAATGGGAAAAGTAGCAGCCAAAATCAAGGTCATGCCGCAGAGCCCCGAGATCGACCTCGACGATCTCCAGGAAAAACTCGAAGACTCGCTCCCGGAAGGGGCGAAAATCAACGGTTTCGAGCGTGACAACGTCGCGTTCGGTCTCGTCGCGCTCCTGCCGACCGTCATCGTCCCCGACGACGCGGGCGGCACGGAAGCCGTCGAGGAGCGGTTCTCGACCGTCGAGGGCGTCGAGAGCGTCGACGTACAGAACGTCGGTCGAATTTAAATCGGTTCTTTTCGGTTTTAGACGGCTCACCCCGTGAGCGACTCGTACACCGCTCGAACGTCTGCATCGTCGCCGTCGACGGCACCGCCGTGATAGCAGAGCGTCTGGCCCACGTCGAACTGCGTGAGTTTGCCGACCGAGTCGACCGCCTCGTCCATCTCCGGCGTGAACCGCTCGTTCGGTCCCGCCAGGCCGTCCTCGTTGGCGGTCAGGGCGTCACCCGCGATCAACAGTCCGGCATCGGGGAGAACCAGCGAGACGTGCCCGGGCGTGTGCCCCGGCGTTTCGACGACCCACATCGGCCCCGCCTCGGTTCGGAACACGACGCCTTCGACTACTTGCACGTCCACCGGAACCGGCGGATAGCGGTCACCCGAGGATTTGATGGGTGCTTCGTCCCCCTCGATGGCTGGCGTGTCGCTCCGATGAGCCACGACGGTCGCACCAGTTCGGGAGACGAGGTCGCTCGCACCCCCGGCATGGTCGCCGTCCTGGTGGGTCAAAACGAGCGTCTCCACGTCCGCCAGGTCGAGGCCGTGTTCTCCCATCGCCGACGCTAACTCGTCTAGTTGCCCCGGGAAGCCCGCATCGAGGAGGACGAGTCCGGAGTCGGTCTCGACGGCAGACGGGCGGATGGTCACCTGGTGGTCGCCGCGGTCGAACGTGAGTGGAAACGAGTAGACGTGCTGGCCGAGTTGCATACCTCGACCGACGGGAGCCACGTGCCTGAATCGTTTGGCTGAACCGTTCGCTTGTTCGGCACTGTCTAGTTAAGCGATTCTGGTGTAGAGTGGCGTTTCAACGTCTCTCCCGTGAGTGGCTAGCGAATCTCCTCGTCTCATCATGACTAGGTTTTCGGTGAGGCAATTGAATTCAGTCTTCTCACGGTGCAGCTGATCTCACTCTCAAGAATCAGTTACTACAAACAGTGCATAAAAACCCTCCCATCGTACCACTGTCGCTTGGTTTTCCTTATCTAGACAGTGCCGCTTGTTCGAACTGTTCGGCTCAGTTCAGCACCGTGTCGAACGCCTGCTGGAGGTCGGCTTTCAGGTCGTCGACGTGTTCGATGCCGACGCTGGCGCGGATGAGACCGTCCGAGAGACCCGCGGCGTGGCGCTCTGCTTCGGGAATCGCGGCGTGGGTCATCGTCGCTGGCTGTTCGATGAGGGACTCGACGCCGCCGAGACTCTCGGCGAGCGTGAATATCTCCGTCGTAGAAACCACGTCGGCGGCCTCTTCGAGCGAGGCGTCGAGTTCGAAGCTGACCATCCCGCCGAAGTCGTCCATCTGCTCCGCGGCGAGGTCGTGGCCCGGGTGGGATTCGAGGCCGGGGTAGTACACCGTCTCGACCGCCTCGTGGTCGTCCAGCCAGTGGGCGATGTCGCGGGCGTTGTCGCAGTGGCGGTCCATCCGCACGCCGAGCGTCTTGGTGCCGCGCAGGACGAGAAAACAGTCGTGGGGGCCGGGCGTCGCGCCGACGCTGTTCTGGTAGAAGCCGAATTGCTCGTCCAGTTCGGGGTCGTCCGTGACGAGCGCACCGCCGACCACGTCGGAGTGGCCGCCGAGGTACTTCGTCAGGGAGTGGGAGACGACGTCGGCACCGAGTTCGAGGGGTCGCTGGAGGTACGGCGTGGCGAAGGTGTTGTCGACGGCACAGAGCGCGCCGTACTCGTGGGCGACCGTCGCGGTTCCGTCGATGTCGACGACGTTGAGCAGTGGATTCGTCGGCGTCTCGACCCAGACGAGTTCGGTGTTCTCGCGCATCGCCGCCTGGGTTTCGCCGAGGTCGGTCATGTCCACGAAGTCGAATTCGAGGTCGTACTTCTCGTAGACCTGCGTGAAGATGCGGTGGGTGCCGCCATACACGTCCTCGCTGGCGACCACGTGGTCTCCGGATTCGAGCAGGTTCAACACCGTGTTTATCGACCCCATCCCGCTGGAGAAGGCCCTCCCGTAGTCGCCGCCTTCGAGGCTGGCGACGTTGGCTTCGAGGTCGGTTCGCGTCGGGTTACCCGTCCGGGAGTACTCGTACCCCCGGTGGTCGCCGGGGCCGTCCTGCACGTAGGTCGAGTTGGCGTAGATGGGAGTCATCAGCGCGCCCGTCTCCTCGTCGGGTTCCTGTCCGGCGTGGATGGAGCGCGTCTCGAACTGGAAGTCGTCGCTGTCGGTCATGCGCGGGGAGACGGAGCGCGGGCAGGTTACTCTTGTCCTTCTCCGTCGTTCGTCGAACGGTGGCGACGCCTGTCGAGCGGCGTCCTCGAACGCTCTATTTCCAGGGTGGTACGCCACGCCGGATAGTCTACCGACGAATCCGTCCTTAGCAGGCGCAGTAGTACTCGATGGACCCGAACTCGTTCCGCAGAAGCCGATATGCGGGACCGGAATCGGTCGGCCGGTACACCCCGGTCGTCAACCGGTCGTCTCGCTCGAACTCGCCCGACAACAGACCGCGCCACTCGCGTTCGGAGAGCACGTCGGAGAAGTCAGCGCTCCCCGCGAGGAGTTTCAGATAGTCGGCGAGGTAGACCCACGTCGCATCGTGAACGTCGTCCGTCGACGCAGGTTCAGTTTCCGCATCGTCGCCGACCGTTTCACCGCCGCCGTCACTGGGCCTCGAACCTCCGACCCGTGTCGCACCCACTGCATCGGCGTACGCGGCCCACGGCAGGTCGGCCCCTGCCTGGACGGGTAATCCGACCCACTTCCACGGACGGGTGTTGACGTCCAACAGGACGTACTCCTCGCGCGATTGGTCGAAGACGAACTCGGCTTCGCTGATGCCGTAGTAGTTCGTCGCCTCCAGCACCGACAGGGCACGGTGCCGGACTTCCGGCACGTCGGCCCGGCGAACGAGACAGGACGTGCCGAACGCCTGCGGATAGCGAACGCGCGCGTTCCCGACGAAGGTGACGGGGTCACCCGCCTGCGGTACGTAGGAGGCGAGCGAGCAGTCCCGACCGACGGCGACGTCGACTTTCTCCTGTGCCATGATGCGGATACCGGCGTCCTCGGCCATCGCCACGACGTCGAAGAACTCGTCTCTATCTCCGACCTCGACGACGTTCGTCCCGACCGCTTCCTCGAACTCCCGTTTGAGGGCGGGTTTGACGACCAGTGGAAAGCCGAGGGCGTCCGCCGCGACCGCCGGGTCGGTGTCCGAGAGCCGGTACGTCTCGGGGTACGGAACGCCAAGTTCGTCGGCGGTGGCGTACAGCGACTCCTTGTCGAGCACCGCGTCGATGGTCTCCCGGTCGGCGAACGGGAGTCGGACGCCTTCCGGTTCGGTTCCGGCGAAGGCGTGTACCCACTCGTCCATGCAGGGGAACGCGACCGGTTCGTGGTCCAGTTCGGCGGCGAGTGCTTCCACGTCCTCGCAAAATCCGTCGCGGTCGTCGAGCGGGTAGGTGACCTGCCCCGCGAACGCCACGGCGTCGGAGTAGGGTGCGACGCCCCGACCGTTGCGGTCGACGGCGACGACCGGAACGTCGTGTGCAGAGAGCGCGCGGGAGACGCTCAATCCGGTGACGTGGGAGTTACAGACGATGGCTGGGGGTTTCTCGAACGTCGTCTCAGCCAGCGCTTCGCGGAGCCCCTCGAAGGAGAGAAATTCGTCGGCCATGCCTCGCCGTTTCCGGACCACGCGCTTTAGCCTGTTCGACCGGGCGAAATCATCCGCTATCTCGGAGACCTCGAACCGACGGACTGGCAGGTCCGCTCGTCACTCGTTCCAGGGGGCCTGGTCGGGGTCGACCACGCGCTCCTCGCGGTCGATGCCGTCTATCTTCGTGACGTCCTCGTCGTCGAGTTCGACGCCGAGATTCAGCCAGTTCTCCCGCAGGTGTTCCCGACTGGCGGCCTTCGGAATGGTGGTCACGTCGTTCGCTCGACACCAGGCCAGGCTGACCTGTGCGGGCGTCGCGTCGTGTTTCTCGGCGACCTCCTGGAGTTCGGGCACGTCGTCGACGTCACCGCGAGCGATCGGCGAATAGGCGACGAGTTCGACGTCGACGTCCTCCTGTGCGCAGAACTCGCGGAGTTCCTCCTGTGGGAGGAGGGGATGCATCTCGACCTGGTCGGCGAAGATGGGTTCTTCGGCGACCTCGATGGCCTCTTCTAGCAGTTCGACCGTGAAGTTGCTCACGCCTATCTTCTCAATCAACCCCTCCTCGCGGAGTTCCGCGAACGCTTCGAGGGTGTCCGTGGCCTCGTACTCGCCCGTCGGCCAGTGGACGTAGAGTAAGTCGACGTAGTCGAGTCCCAGTCGTTCGAGACTCTCCTCGGCGCTCGTGAGGACGTGGTCGTAGTCGAGATTGTCGGGGCTGACCTTCGTCGCCACGAAGATGTCCTCGCGGGGCACGTCCGACTCGGCGATGGCGTTGCCCACCGCGGACTCGTTGTCGTACCCTTCGGCGGTGTCGATGTGCCGATACCCCATCTCCAGTGCGGTTCGGACGCTCTTGACGCACTCGTCGTACTCGTCTATCTGGTAGGTTCCGAGGCCGAGCATCGGCATCCCGCGTTTCGTCGGCGCGGAGAGCGCGGCCACGTCTTCGTCAGATTCGGCGTCCCGCTCGCGCTCACCCTCTTCCTCGCCCGCGACGCTTCCCATCGAACTCGGCTGTTCGGTGGTCTCCGTATCGTCTCCGCCGAATTCGACGCTACCCGCTCGTGGGCTGGTCACGTCGTCCGGTTTCGAGGTGCTAGAGGGTGGGGTGATTTCGCTCCCCGCGTCTCTCCCGAGCGATAGTCCGTCCCCGCCTGAGCGCTTCCCGAGGACGAATCCGAGGACGAACGCGATCCCCAGGGCGAGCGTGCGCAAGAGGATGTTCGAACGTCGCGCCGTTCCCCCCGTCTCGTCGTTGGTCTTCTCTCTATCTCGCGACTCGGCATCCGTCTGCTGTTCTCCCATGTCGCCCAGTTTCTGGGACGACTACTTTGGGGTTGTGGCGAGGGCGTTCAGTCCACCGACAGTCCACCGTCAGTCCAGTACGAGTTCGATCGGGTAGTCGGTGAGATTCTCGTAGCCGTCCTCGGTGACGACCACGAGGTCTTCGATGCGCACGCCGCCGACGTCGGGGTCGTACAGACCGGGTTCGATGGTGACGACGTGGCCCGGTTCGAGTTCGCCGCCGTCGGGACTGATTCGCGGGAGTTCGTGGACGTCCAGGCCGACGCCGTGGCCCGTGCTGTGGATGAATCCCGTCTCGGTGTTCGGGTCGCTCCTGAGCGTGTCACAGCCGGCGCTCTCGTACACGTCGCAGACGGCGTCGTGGACGTCCTCGCCCGTCACACCCGGTTCGAGTGCGTCGAGTGCGGCCTCGAACGCCTGGTGGGTCAGGTCGTAGCGAGCGCGGATGTCCTCGGACGGTTCGCCCCGGACGAACGTGCGGGTCATGTCGGCGTGGTACTTCGACGCCTTGTCGCGCGGGAAGATGTCGACGATGATGGCCTCGTCGGCGGCGAGTGGCCCACTGCCACGGTCGTGGGGGTCTGCCGCGGACGCCCCGCACGCGACGATGGTTTCGTCCAGCGCGGCCCCGTGGCGCAGGAGCGTCACCTCGATTTCCTCTTTCACGCGCTCGCTCGTCAGCACCTCGCCATCGTAGTGGAGGAGACCGTCTGTGACCGTCGCCGCCGCGAGGAGGTTCTCGGCGGCCTGCATGGCCGCCTCGTTTGCCTTCTGTGCGGCCCTGATGTGCGCTATCTCTTCGTCGGTCTTCGTCGACCGAATGCCGGTGATGACCGCGTTGCGTTCCGGTTTCACGGTGACGCCCAGTTCGCGCAGACCGTCTGCGGTGCCGACCGGGAATCGTTTGGGAACCGCCACCGACTCGACGCCCTTCTCGGCGAGAAACTCGGCGACGACCCGATGTTCGGCCTCGTCCGAACCGTACTCGGCCACTTTGTCGTAGTAGTCGTACGCTGCTCGGCGCGTGACGCTTTCTGCGTCACTTTCCTTTTTCGCCCGGCCGTATTCGAGGCTGGAGACGAGCAGGTGGACGCCGTCGGCGTAGAGGGTGACGAACGCGTCCGGAGCATCGAATCCGGAGAGGTACAACTGGTCGGAGTCGGTCGATGCCGCGTCGAGGAGATAGCCGTCGACCGCCATCGTATCGAGGGTAGAATCCAGTTCCGAGAGGTCGTGTGCCATGTGTTCTGCGACCGAGGCCACCACCAAAACGGTGTCGGAGATGCACATTGTGTGGCCGTCTCCGATGGGTCGGAGCGGTCGATACCGCCTCGACCGCACCACTACCGACCGGACTCCCCACGCTCGCGTCGACCGACAGAATTTTTCGCGGTGACGAAGTATGAACGTCTCGTGAATCTACGGGGGACAGTCGTCGAGACGGGAGAGGTGCGAACCGTCAGCACGCAGTATGGCGACCGCGAACTCGCCGAGCTCGTCGTCAAGCCGGACGACGACGTGCCACAGACCGTGACGCTGTGGGGCAAGTGGACCGAGAGCGCCGAACTGCTCTTCGACGGGATGGAACTGCTGGTGACTGACGTCGAAGAGTCGGAGTATCAGGGAGAGACGAAGTACGCGACAAGCAAGGAATCTTACGTCGTGGTCGAGCCCTCGTTTCTCGTGAACGTCACCGACGTACGCTCGTGGGTGCAGTGTCCGCGGATGTACTATCTGAACAAGCTATCGGGCGTTCCGCTGAACTACCCCGTCGTGAAAGGGACGGTGGTCCACGAGGTGTTCGGCGACCTGCTCCGCGGCCGTGACCTCGATGACTCCATCGAAGAGCGGGTCGAGGAGGCGGGATTGGAACTCGGCTTGCTCGGACGCGAGACAGAAGAGGTCGCGGGCGAGGTTCGCCAGAACGCCCGCGCCATCGAAGGCTGGTTGGAACAGGGTGTCCTGACCGACACCGACGAGTGGCGGAGCGAGTACACGCTCATCAGCGAGCGGTTCGGCATCAAAGGCCGGTGTGACGCGCTTCGACGGGGGATGCCGGTCGAACTGAAGACGGGCAAGAACACGAACCGCGAACCGCGGTTTCAGGACAAGATCCAGGCGGCCTGCTACGCGCTGCTCCTGCAGGAGCGTGACGTTCCGGCGGACACCGGCACGCTCCTCTATACGAAAAACACCGCCCTGGACCGCACCGAGGAGTCGGGCGACCTCTCGCCCGCCAAGGAGTTCTCCATCGGGAAGGGACTGCTGGAGTTCGTCGTCCGCACTCGGAACGAAATCGCCGCGATGGAGTTCGAGATGGACGTTCCGACGGGGTACGAAGCGAACGCCAAGTGCGAGTACTGCTTCGAGCGCGACACCTGCATGGTCGTCTCGGGCCGCCTCGACCAGGAGTCGAAAGCCGGACAGATCGGCGAGCCGATTCCGGAACACGAACGCGAGTACTTCGACCGAAAGTACCGCGAAATAGAGGAAGAACGCCGGGAGACGCACCGAGAGTACGCCAAACTCTGGGAACAGACCGCAGAAGAGCGCGCGAACGATGACCGCGCACTCGTCGGTCTGGAACCGGTCGACCAGCGGCAACGAGACGGCGGACGGTGGGAACTCACCGCCGAGAAGACGGACGACGCCGTCTCGAAGATTCGGGAGGGCGACGTCGTACTCGCCAGCAACGGCCACCCCGTCAGCGGCCACGCAGAACTCGCCCGCGTCGAAACGCTCGGTAGCGAAATCGTCGTCACGACCGACGAGCCGGTGGAACTCCGGCGACTCGACGTGTATCCCTCCGAACTCTCGGCGGACCGGATGCTCACCGCGCTCCACGACTGCCTGCTGAAAGGCGACGACCGGAGAAAGGACGTGCTGTTCGGGAAACGGGAACTCGCCTTCCGCGACGAACACGAAACCTTCATCGGCAACAACGACTCCCAGAACGCGGCGGTGAACCTCGCGGTCAACGCCGAGGACTGCGCGCTCATCCACGGCCCGCCCGGGACCGGGAAGACCTACACCATCGCGCGAACCATCCGGGCGCTGGTCGAACGAGGGAATCGCGTCCTGCTCTCGGCGTTCACGAACCGCGCCGTGGACAACGCGCTGGAAGCCCTGCGAGAGCAAGGCTTCGAGGACGCAGTCCGCGTCGGCACCGAGAGCGGCGTCCGCGAGGACATGCAAGACCTCAGATTAAAGCGCGGTGGCGACCCCGGGGAACGCGCCGCAGAACTCCACAGTGCGAGCGTCGTCGCGGCGACGACCGCGACCTGTGGCTCACGGGTCGTGCGCGAACAGGAGTTCGACGTGGCGCTGGTCGACGAAGCCTCACAGCTGACCGAACCCGCTACCCTCGCCGCCATCAACCTCGCCGACCGATTCGTCCTCGTCGGCGACCACCACCAGTTGCCACCCGTCGTCCGGGCCGAAAACGGCCTCTCGGAGTCGCTGTTCGAACGACTCGTCGAACAGTATCCCGAGGCCGCGGTCATGCTCGAACGCCAGTACCGGATGGCACAGCGGATTCAGGCGTTCTCGTCGCGCGAGTTCTACGGCGGTGCGCTCCGCCCGGCGAGTGGCGAGGTTGCCGCCCAGCGACTCACCGACCTTCCGGGGGTCGAGAAGACGGCACTGTCGCCGGAACTCCGTGAGAGCGTTGCGTTCGTCGACCCCGGTGGGACGACGGTCGGCAACACGAATCCAACCGAAGCGGAGCGCGTTCGAGAGGTGGTCGCTCGGTTCACCGACACTGGCGTACCACACGACGCCATCGGCGTTATCGCACCGTTCCGCGCGCAGGTCGCGGAGATAGCCCGCCGCGTGCCGGAGTCGGTGACGGTGGATACGGTCGACCGATTCCAGGGGTCGAGCAAGGAGGTCATCGTCGTCTCGTTCGTCGCCACCGGCGACCTGGAGAGCCCCATCTTCGAGGACTACCGCCGAGTGAACGTCGCCCTGACGCGGGCGAAAAAGGCCCTCGTCCTCGTCGGGAGCGAACGTGCGCTTCGTTCCGAACCGCTCTACGACCGGATGGTCGACTGGGCGACCTGAACGTTTTCGTTCCCGCCCCCTCAAAACGACCCCATGGACTACTCACTTCCGGACTGCGACGTGACCGTCCTCGACCCACGCGGTGGAACGGCAGTGAACCCGCGCGAGACCGCCGAGCGCGCGGTTCGAAATCCACACGGCCCGTCGCTCTCTGCGACCGTCTCGCCCAACGAGACGGTCGCCATCGTCGTGACGGACGTAACACGCGCGACGCCGGACGACGTGTTGTTGGACGTGCTCCTCGGCGAACTCCGCGATGCAGGCGTTCCCCGCGAACGGGTCAGCGTCGTCCTCGGCCTCGGCCTCCACCGTCCGATGACCGAGTCGGAGATTTCGGACGCGCTCGGCGACCACGCCGACCTCGCCGAGAATCACGACGCCGACGCGGTGGTGGAAGTCGGACGCGTCAGGCCACCGGGAACGGACGACGAAATCGCAATCGAACTGAATCGGACCGTCGCGGGCGCGGACCGCGTACTCTCGACGGGAATGGTCGAACCCCACCAGTACGCGGGTTTCTCGGGGGGTGCGAAGACGGTCGCCATCGGCGCGGGTGGCGAGTCGCTCATCCGGTATACCCACGGCCCCGAACTGCTCTCGCGCGAAGGCGTCAGACTGGGGCGAATCGAGGACAATCCGTTCCGCGAGACCCTCGACAGAGCGGGCGACGTCGTCGGTCTCGATTTCTGTCTGAACGTCACGCACGGACCGCAGGGAATTCTGGGTGCCAGTGGCGGCCACCACCGGGCGGTGGTCGCCGACCTCGCGGCGACGGCGAACGACGCGCTGTCCGTTCCGGTCGAATCCGAGTTCGACGCCGTGGTCGCGGGCGTCCCCGAGGCCAAGGCCGCGAACCTCTATCAGGCCACGCGCGCCGCGACGTACGTCGTCCTCGGCGACCGAAACCCGCTGCGTCCCGGTGGCCGCGTCGTCGTCCCCGCAGCACTCCCGGAAGGTGCTGGCGAGGGGAAGGGTGAACGACGATTCTACGACCGGCTCGCAGGTGCGAGCGACCCGGCGAGCCTCTACGACGAACTGCGCGCCGGATACGAACCGGGGGCACAGCGAGCGTTCGTCGTGGCGCGGACCCTCCGCGACCACGACGTGTACGTGACCGGGAGCGACCACCCCGAAGTGGTCGAAGACTGCCTCATGCACGCCCGCGAGTCGGTCGAAGACGCCATCGAACCCGGAAGCGACGTGCTCGTCGTTCCGGACGCGCTGGATACGCTTCTCGTGTCGGGATAAATCTGCTACCCTCGGGTCGAGTCGGAAACGGACGAACGGCTTCCGTCGCACTCGGCGGTTCCGAGTGCGATTCCTTGCGAGAGAACGTAGAGGAGGACCGCAGCCAACGCGACGACGGTCGCGGCGACGCTCGTCAGCGTCCCGAGCCACTAGAGGAGGCTGAACTGTTCGTGGTAACCGACGTTCTTGATACCGAATTCGGTGACCAGAACGACGGCGGTCCATCCGGCCATCACTCCGACGACGGGTCGAATAGCTTCGAGAAGGTCGCGTGTCGTGCGAGGAACCATAATTCGTCTTTCAATTCTGAGAACAAAAATGTACTCCTTTTTTCAGGAAAATCGCGAAAGCGGACTCACCAGAGCACTCGCGGCCAGACGAACTGGAAGAGCACCCAGATGAACCCCGTGAGGACGACCGTCATCAGCACGTTCAGGACGACGCCGGCACGCATCATCTGGCTCTGTTTCAGGTAGCCACTCCCGAAGACGATGGCGTTCGGTGGCGTCGCGACGGGGAGTGCGAACGCGAAACTCGCGGCAATGGCTCCCGAAACCGAGAGGAAGACGGCCGCGGCAACGTCGGTCAGGCCGAGCGTGGCCGCGAAAGCGCTCCCGATTCCGATGAGAATCGGGACGATGATGGTGGCGGTCGCGGTGTTCGAGGTCATCTCCGTCAGGAAGATGACGAGGAGAACGACCACCCCGACCACGAGGACGATGGGCGCACCCGTGAGCGAACCGAAGACGGTGTCGGCTATCCACTTCGTCGCCCCCGTCGTGGCGAGGGCGTCCGCGAGCGCGATACCGCCGCCGAACAGGAGGATGGTTCCCCAGTCGATGTCCACGAGATCCTCCCACTCCACGGTGTCCGCCAGTACGAGCGCCGGAATGGACAGCAGTCCGACGACGACGTAGTACAACAGCCCCTGGTGGCCCTCGATTCCGAAGACGCTCGCTCCCTCACCGCCGAACAGCGTGACCTCCCACGCCGACGGCAGCATCGGACCAATGAAATCGCCGAGACCGCCGACGACCCACAACAACGCAGTCGCCGTGAAGATGAGTGCGACGCGCTTACCGCGCGGACTCAACGCGCCCGCTTCGTCGAGATACCGTCTCGCTTCCGCACGTGCGTCGCTCACGTCGCCGACCTGCGGCGGGTAGAGGACGTACGTGAGCATGTACCAGACGATGGGGAGCGTGACGATGACGATAGGGAGACCGATTAGCAACCACTGGGCGAATCCGATTTCGTAGCCCAGCGTCTCGTTCAGTTGGGCGGCGAGCACCGCGTTCGGCGGGGTGCCGATGAGCGTCCCGACGCCGCCGACGCTCGCGGCGTAGGCGGTGCCCAGAAGCATCGACACCTGGATGTTCGTGAACTCGTCGGCGTCGGCGATACCCTCGGTCACCGCCCCGCTACCGTCGGCGGCCATGTCGGAGTCCAGGTCGTCGGCAGTCGTTGCGGCGGCTTTCACGTCTTCGCGGCCCACGACTTGCGACAGGACGCCGAGTGCAATCGGCGTCATCATCGCCGCCGTCGCCGTGTTCGATACCCACATCGAGAGGAACGCCGTGGCGACCATGACGGCGAGGACGAGTCTGCGCGGCGAAGACCCCATCACGGACATCACCCACAACGCGATTCGCCGGTCGATGTCGTACTTCTGGAGCGCGTTCGCCAGCATGAACCCGGCGATGAACAGGAAGATGAGGTGGTCAGCGAAACCGACGAGAGCTTCGTCCAGGTCGGCGTACACGCCGAAGACGGTGAGTACGACGGGAATCGACAGCGCCGTAACGGGCAAGGGGAACGCACCCGTTACCCAGAGAAACCCCGCGAAGAACATCGTCGCGAGCGCGAACTGCCCACGGATGGAGAGGCCTGATGGACTCGGTGCACCTGCGATAATCGCGGTTCCCAGCAGTGCTAAAACGAATACGACGATGCGCCCGCGTGGTGAGGACAGCCCCTGTATCATTGATACACGCCAACATAGCTTAATGTGGCGATTAATAACTTTCGATACCGGTGTGAGAAAACCCCACCGCGAAAATATGTTCAAAAATTCTCTGCAATCGCGCGAATCTGTTCCGAGGTGAGTTCGGCGGAGTACAGGTCGAAGAGATCGCTGCGCCGTGACAGCGAGAGAGCACGAGTACCACTTTCGAGCATCGAGATGTGGGCCTGCATCAGTTCGGGGAGTTCCCGTTCGATGGCACGCTGTTCGTATCCTGCAGCGACCCGGAGCAGTCGCCATGCCATCGGCGAAAGCTCCGTGATGTCGACACCGTCCACATCCGTCATCGAGCGAAGCTATGTGGGGTTCCGCTCATAAACGTCAGGGAATTTATTGGCTCACGGCTCATTTCGACGCGGAGATACCCGAGTCGGTGGGGGAGTAGTCGTCAGCCAGTTCCGCCAGTACGCGGTCGTGGAACTCCTGTAAGACCGCGCTCTCGTCTTCCGCGAGCACGACGTCGCTCGCCATGAGCGTGGCGAGCCCGAACGCTCGCGGCGTCGGAGATTGGACCTGGCGCTGGACGACGTCTATCTCCCCGGCCTGTACCGCCCCGAGTACCTCCTCTATCGCGTCGACTGCGAGTTTGTCTTCGACGATTTCTCGATACGTCTCCTCGATGACGGCGAAATCCTCCAGTTCGTCGGCGAACCCGAGCAGCATCTCGCTCGATACCTGCTGTTCGCTGGCGGACTTTTCGTACCCCTTGTAGCGTTTGAGTATCATCAGCGAGCGCGTGGCGTTGATGCGGAAGTACCGCTGGAGGAGGTCGGTGCCGGAGAGCGCGGCCCGCAAATCGCCGCGCACCTCGTCGGGTTCGACGTCGCGGAGGATGCTCGCGACGTCCACTTTGCGGTTCAGGGGCATCGAGACGGTAAAGCCGTTGTCCGCAACCGCGACCGAGACGTTCGTATTGGCGGCCTGTGCACAGCGGTAGGCGACCAAGCGGGAGAGTCCGTCGTTGAACTTCCTGCCGTAGTTCGAGTGGACGTAGTAGTGTCGTTTGTACTCGTCTCTGTCCATCTCGATTTCGACTGCGAGGCGGTCGGGCGTGCTGACGCTCTCCGGGCCCGCGTATCGAACCTGTTCGTCGAACATGCGGGCGATGGCGCGGACGCTGTTTTCGTCCAGAGGGAACTCCCGGAGCCACACCCGGACTGCGGGTTTCCCCCGGTCTGCGAGCCGCGAGAGCAGTTCCCCCTGGAAGGCTGCTATCTCTCGCCCGAGGTCGTAGGAGAGCGGGAGGCGTTCCGAGAACCAGGACGGAACGGTCGGACGGGCACTGGTGCGGTCTACGTACACCTTCGACCCGCGCCGATAGCTGTACTCGAAGTGCTGACCCCCCAGGACGAACACGTCGCCCTTTTCGAGCGTATCGAGGTAGTTTTCGTCCAGGTCGCCGACCCACTCGTTGTCCGCGCGAGTGAACACGTCACAGGAAAACGAGTCGGGTATCGTTCCGATGTTCGTCATGTAGATGACGCGGGCGAGTCGTCCACGCTTGCCGATCAGTGGTTCACCGACCGGAAAGTCGGGGTAGTGGTACTCGCCGTCCGGCGGGTCGTTCTCGTCACGCCAGACCTTGGCGTAGACGTTCCTGTCTTCCAGTCCGTCGTACTCCGCCGTGAGATAGCGCACGAGCGACTCCCACTCTTCGTCGCCGTAGTTCCGATACGGATAGGCGCGCTGGAGCGTCGCTTTCACGTCGGCTTCCCTGCGAACCTCGTTTATCGCCATGCCGTAGACGTGCTGGGCCGCGACGTCTTGTGCGTTCTCGGGGACGAACACGCGGTCGACGAATCCCGCTTCGGCTTTCTCGAGCATGACCGCACACTCCACCAGTTCGTCCCTGTCGAGCGCGATGACTCGACCAGTGACGGTCTGGCCGAGTCGGTGGCCAGCGCGCCCGACGCGCTGGAGCAGGGAAGCGACGCTCTTGGGCGACCCGACCTGTACCACCAGGTCGACGTGTGGCATGTCGATACCGAGTTCGAGGCTCGTCGAGGTGGTCACCACGTCCACTTCGCCGTCTTTCAGTCGGGTCTCGACCTGCTGGCGGGCCTCTTTTGAGAGGCTCCCGTGGTGACAACCGGAGTTCTCCTCGTCGTAGACGTCGAACCGCTCGCGGAGATTCTGGAGCACGCGCTCTGCGCCCGAGCGCGTGTTCGTGAAGACCAGCGTGTTCGTGTGTCGCTGGACGAGGTCGTGCAGTTGGTGGTAAAAGCGGTCCTGCACGCGGTCTCTCGGCGTGTGGATGAGGTCGTCCGTCGGACAGCGAAGTTCGAGGTCGAACTCGCGGACGAACCGCGTGTCGACGATTTCGTGGTCCCGGCTCTCGCCGCCGGGCGACGTTCGCCCGACCAGAAACTCCGCGATGTCCGAGAGCGGTTCGACCGTCGCGGAACAGCCGATTCGCGTCGGAGACGTTTCCGCGAGGTCTTCGAGTCGTTCGAGACTGACCGACAGGTGCGTGCCGCGCTTTCCGTCCGCGAGACTGTGAATCTCGTCGACGACGACGTACTCGACGGTTCGCAGTTTCTCGCGGAACTTGGGCGAGTTGAGCAGTATGGCGAGCGTCTCGGGCGTCGTGTTGAGGATGTGGGGCGTCTCTTTCAACATCTTCTGTCTGGCGGCGCTGTCCGTGTCCCCGTGCCGGATGGCGTGGCGAACCCCGCTCACCGATTCGGAAGAGTCCTCGCACTCGGTCGCCGACGAGCCGTTTTCCATCTTCTCGCGGATGCCCGACAACGGAACTTCGAGGTTCCGGTGGATGTCGTTGGCGAGCGATTTTAGCGGCGAGACGTAGAGGCAGTAGACGGAGTTTTCGAGTCCCGTCTCACGCTCTCTTCGAAACAGTTCGTTCAGTATCGCGGTGAACGAGGCCAACGTCTTGCCGCTTCCCGTCGGTGCGGCGATGAGCGCGTTCTCGCGCTCGTGAATCAGCGGAATTGCCTCGCGTTGTGGCGGGGTGAAAAACCCCCCGTTCTGTGGGACGTACTCCCCGAACTGCTCTACCCACCACGCCTTGACCGCCGGTTCCAGGAGGTCGAACGTCTCCTCATCTGCGAGTTCGACCGTCTCTGGGTCGAACTCGCAATCCTCGCGGGCCAAAAACGTTCTCCCATCCATTTGTTTCGGCTTGGAATCGGGCGGCAAAGAGGGTTGTGCCAGCGGAGTGAAAGTGAACTGTGGCCAAGAGCGGCGAGACGGAATCGTGGTTCAAGGCCAGCGGCGCGTTCGCGAGCGCCCGCGACGACCTCGCGGTGTCGCGTGTCGGTTACGACGGAGAAGCGAATCGCGGTCGCCGGCAGGGTCGGGAGAGCGCGACCGCCGTGGCGTTCTTCCCTGAACATACAACGAACACACAGGTCCCGTCCCTTTCACGGAACCTATTTGAGGCCGCCGCCAGTCGCTCCGGGTATGTTCGTACTCGTCAATCTGAAAGCCTACCCGTGTGACCCCATCGAGGTAGCGACGGCAGCACGCGACGTGAGCGAATCGAGCGGTGTCGACATCGCAGTCGCACCGCAAGCCGCCCACCTCTCGCAGGTCGCGGCGACCGGCGTCGAGACGTGGGGCCAACACGTCAGCGGCGTTGAACGCGGAAGTCACACCGGAAGCACGCTCGCGGAGGTGCTCGTAGACGTGGGTGCAACCGGCACCATGCTCAATCACTCCGAGCGCAGACTCAAACTCGCAGACATCGACGCCGGATTGGAGGCCACAGAGCGCGCCGGCCTCGAAACGACCGTCTGTGCGAACAACGCAGAACAGGTCAGTGCGGTGGCCGCCCTCGGCCCGGACGCCGTGGCGGTCGAACCGCCGGAACTCATCGGGTCGGGCATCCCGGTCAGCAAGGCCGACCCGGACATCGTAACCGACGCCGTGGCGGCGGCGGAGGCGGTAGACGAGAGTGTCAGCGTCTTCTGTGGGGCGGGCATCAGCACCGGCGAAGACCTCGTCGCGGCCCGCGACCTGGGTGCGGAAGGAGTCTTGCTGGCGAGCGGCGTGGCGAAGGCCGACGACCCGACGGACGCACTGGAGAATCTCGTCGAACCGCTCTAGACCGGGACGACGACGAAGTGGTCGCCGTCCTGTTTTTCGAGCACCGACCGCTCTCGCATCCGGACGACGTACCCCGTGACGGTGTGGTTCAGTTCGTGTTCCGGCCTGACGCGAACGAGGTTCCCGATGATTTTCGCCGACGGGGGTTTCTGGGCGGCCCCGCAGTCGTAGATGGTGAGCAGTTGGTCACCCTGCTCGGCCTCGTAGACGATGATGTGGGCGTGCTGTGGGAGATGCCACCGATTCTCGCCCGCTCGCGCCAGCTTGTTCATATCACGACGTACGACCGCGAGGGTAATCAGCAGTCCGAAACGGAGCCGTCCGAGACGTGTGAGCGAATCGTCGGCGGTTACGGGTCGAAATCCGAGAGCGACACCTGACCGGAGCGACTGGGTACCGACCGTTCGTTCGCGCCGTGCCGGGTTTCGTCCGCCGTCTCGTCGTCGGCCGTCTTCGCTCCCGGATTCGCCGACTTTCCTCCCTCCGTCTCCGTCCCCTCTTCCGGCGTGTCGAAGCCGTCGAGACTGGTCTGGTCGCTCTCGGTGAACTGGAGGTTCGAAACGCGGACACCGACCTTTCGGACTCGGTCGTCGTCGAACTCGGCGAGCAGGTCGAGTGCGACCTCTTCGACCAGTTCGGGGTCGTCCACCGGCCCTGGAAGCGACCGCTCGCGGGTATGTACGTCGAACGGGGGTGTCACGACCTTCACGCCGATGGTTCGATACATCGCGTTGCGCTCTCTGGCCCGGTCGGCCACTGCGGTCGCCAGCGTGGAGACGCGGGCCTGCTTTTTCTCGGAATCGCTCGTCGCGTCCGTAAACGCCGACTCGCGAGAGAGACTCTTCGGACGGCCCATCGGCGTCACGGTCCGGTCGTCGTCGCCGCGCGCCCGCTGATGGAGTTCGCGCCCACGCTCGCCGAATCGCTCCGCGAGCGCGTGCGGGTCGGCGTCCGCGAGGTCGTCCGCCGTCTCGACGTTCATCTCTCGGAGTTCGCGGGCGGTGACCGGACCGACGCCGTGTATCTCTGCCACGTCGAGTGGGGCGAGAAACTCCCGGACCGTTCCGGGGTCGACGACGACCAACCCGTCCGGTTTGTCGTGGTCGCTCGCGATTTTCGCCGCGCTCATGTTCGGGGCGACGCCGACGCTCGCGGTGACGCCGACCTCTCGCTCGATTCGATTCTTGACGTGGCGGGCGAACCCCTCGGCGACCTGCCAGGCGGTTCGGTCGGTCACGTCGAGGTACGCCTCGTCGATGCTCACCTCGCGGACGGTGTCCGCGCAATCGTGGAGGATGGCACGCACGTCCTCACTGACCGATTTGTAGAACGCCATGTCGACGGGACGGTAGTACCCCGCTTCGTCGTCGGTGTCGTCGACCGCCGCTTTTCGCGGGAGGCGTTCGAGCGCCGTGCTGATTGCCTGTGCGCTCTCGACCCCGAATTCCCGGGCTTCGTAGCTCGCCGTGGCGACCGCACCGTGGGATTCATCTTCTTCGTACCCCATCCCGACGACCACCGGTTCATCTTCGAGGTCTGGGTCGCGGAGACGCTCACAGGCCGCGTAAAAACAATCCATATCCACGTGGAAGACGATGCGCTCTTCGCGTTCGTCTTCCACACCGGGCAAGCGTCCACCGCGGTTCGACATCGACGGTCGGTTGGAACGCCAGCGGGATTAACGTGTGGAAAGCGGTGTGAAAGTAAACGAGAACGAGCGACAGTACCCGATAGAGTTTGCTGAAGTCGAAAGTACTAAATAAAGCGTACGAGGCTTTCTGCGCTCGAATTCGCTATATTTATTGATGGATGGGCGGTAGCGTTGAGCAAGATGGACCTCCCTGATGAACACGACGCTACTGACGACCCTCGTCTCAGTATTCGGGTCGTTCAGGCCATCGCGGAATTCGAAGAGACGAATCCCACGGAGGTCAGGCCCATCCTCTACGATATCGTCGACCCGGACGCACTCGACACACTCTTCGAGGAGACGCATCTCGGGAAATCCCGAACGAGCGGTTACGTCGCGTTCGAATACGGCCCTCACGAGGTCGTCGTCTACAGCGATGGCGATGTGGAAGTCGTCGAAGGGGGGGCGGAACCTTCGCCATCATCGTCGGAGTCCACGTCGAAAGACGACTAAGGAACCGTTCGTTCGTTGCTAGCACTACATTCCTGCCCAATATCTTGCTATAGGAGCATTCACGAGTGGTATCTCGAACTCGCCGACAGCTATTTGTCCGCTACTCTCTGAGTGGGTAGTAGCACGACTGTGTGTGGTTCATACAATCCCAGTGATCTCAAGATGGGCATCGAGATAGAAAACGTCAGTGACGACGAATCGGCCGAATCGACTTCGACGTACGTCTTCGACATAGAGAACGATATAGCGAACGGATACACCTGCGCTGGCATCGTCCGAGCACTCGCAACGGTGATGGACGTCTCACCGAACGAGATGAAGCCACTCCACGCGGTAGTCAACTGCGACGCCGTCGAGGCACTCTTCCGGACGCGTCGGTACGGCGATACGCGGGACAACGTTTCGGTCACATTCCACTACGATGTGTACGAGGTCAGTGTGGACGCGAGCGGGAACGTCGTCGTGAAAGAGTAGTCTCGTTTTTCGCCGATGTGCGATTCGCACGCGAACGGAGCGGTCGCGTTGTCGCTGTCGAACGTGTTTCTCACCGTCGTACGGAGCCGACGCGACGACGGCCAAAAAGGGGGCCCCGGTCGTTCGCCATCGGCTCGATGGCGACGTGATTCGCGTCGTCCATCCCTACTGGTACAGCACGAATCGGACTGATGCTGATGGTGCTTCGGAGGCTATCTACTTCGCTGGGGATGGGGACGTTCGGCGAATACGAGGGGACCGGATTGATTTGCGGTGTTGAATCGGTCGGAGATTGAATCGAGAACCGCTGTGTAAAAATACGTCAGTTTTAGTCTCTATTTTGCTGTTTCGTTCACTCTCGCCTATTTCCCTGCGCCAATCTAAGGTCATCCACCTTCCGCGCATCGGCTGATACCACTACTCGACGTTCTCAGGGTTTCAGCTGTACTTCCGAGTCAGTGACAGCACTAACTCGGTGGGACTCGATGGCTTGCGTCCCCTCCGAGTCGCCGAACCCCAACTTTTGTTTCATCTCGTCCGTGAAACTTGGGTCAAAGTCGACGTACAACGTGTCGCCTTTCACGTCAGCAACGATGCCGACTTGCTTGCCGTCTGCATCTATCACGTCCTTTCCTTTCTCCTCGTTGGTGAATTTCACCATTGTGAGTTCCCCGCTCGAAAATGCACAGAACAAGTCAATAATGATTCTGGCCCCGAACGAAGAGAGTGGAATCGGTTATAGAGTAGCACTATCCGCCCTGTTAGATACTCAACTTTCGAGTTCAACGAAAACGCGAAATCTTTTCAAGAGGTTCTTGCAATCAGTGACCTCACGGAACTCTCGTTCTTTTATGTCCCGTTCACGATGTCAGCGTCGTCGTAGCCCGCGTATTCGAAGAACCGTCGTTCGATGAGATCCTTGGTGATTTTGAGAAGGTCTTGCTCACTCGCACTGTTGCAGGCGTCCGCGTAGAGACCCATCGGAATCTTCGCCGCAGCCATGTCTTCGTGCCCGCCCGCTTCGCCGAGATCGCCGAACACGTCTTCGAGGAGCGCTCCGAGGTTAACACGCGTATCGGTCGAGCGTGCACTGACCTCAATTTCGCCCCCGTTGATGCCAAACACGAGGACAGTTTCAACGCCCTCCAATTTCAGGAGATAATCGGCGGCCTGCGGTAACGCATCGCGTTCGGTGGTGCGGCCGACGTTCGCGACGAGATACGCTGACTGAGTCGTTCGAGTGTGAATCGCCGTCCCAATAGCGTCAATCGTTATCTCTGAGAGCGGCGGGTCATCCATCTTTCGCAGAAGCTCTGTATCCACGGAAGAATGCAAGTAGTACCCTGCGAGATACTCTTTCTCAGTCACTTTGCGAATGAAGTCGAGTGTCTCTCGACGAATTGCGAACAACATGGCTGTTGCGAGGTCGCTGTCGAGGGGAATGTCGAGCGTGTAAAGGTACTCGACGAGGATGGTCGTCGTGCTGCTGGCTTCCTCGCGTTTCACGATGAATTCTGCGTTTGGTTCGTCCCCCTGATGGTGGTCGATGACGATGTCCACATCTGCATTCAGTGATAGGCCATTGTTCTCGCCCGGAATCGAACTGTCGACGAGAGCTATCCTATCGTAGACGTCCAGATCGATATCGTCGAACGTCTCGAGGTCAATCTCGAGGCTGTTTACGAATACACGGTTTTGCTGGTGAGAGATGTCGCCACTGTACAGCAACGTAACGTCGCTCACGTCCGCATCGTTCGCGATTCGTTCGAGCGCAAGCGCGCTCGCCAGACAGTCCGGGTCGGGGTTATCGTGGCACACAATGGCGAGTTTGGAAGTATCCGAGAGACAAGCCATCAGTGCCTCGACTTCAGTAGAGGCGTCGAGCTTCGATTCTTCGAGTAACGTATCGTCTGATGCTGGTTGTGACATGTTGTATAGAATTCTTGCTGGCCCAGTATCTGAACTCGGGAACGGGATTCGTGTAAGAGAGAACCAGGGTGGTCTAATCATATAATTGTTGCTGCCAAGAGGTCAGGATTGTCACACTATCGCGTCGATGTGGGTCGATGTTAGAGATTCTGGCTCCAAGTTGGCAGTCTTGGCAGTACCGTTCTCTTTACTCGGCTTGCTGGACAGAAGACAAACTCCTACTGGTGGGTAGTCATTGTTCTGACACCACTGTTCGTCCTGTTAAAATTCTCGGTGCCCCTCTGGCACCCGTATACATTCTCTCCCCTCTGGCTATCTTCTGCCCTTCAACGCATTATTGAGTTTGTTGGTCTTGTCGGCATCCCATCGCTTTTCTTTTTCCTCTATTAGTGATGTTTGTAATTGTTTGTCCCTTCTTTGTTCCGCTTCACTGCGGGAGTTTCTGGAGTAAACCACTTTCGTGCCCTGCATAACTACTCTCTTTGATGATTTTCTTAGTAAAAGAGTATCGTTGAACAATTAGACTTCACCGCGAAAACCGCAAAGCGCGTTACCTGGGAATCGTGGGAGTTCACGGTTGTTGGCCCACACCAAGTCAAAGTTACGAACGCCAGCTACGGTTTCGAGAAGGACGAGCATGCTTACGTAGTGGGTGTCGATGAGCGCAATGTGCAGCCTTTCCCGCCGAGTGTGAATGTCCCGCCGATATCCACTATGAAAAAGATTGTAAACACAAAGTCGCGCTTGCTGCTGTGGGTGGTCAAACCGTCCTCAACGCCGCTACCGCCTATGAAAATCCCCACCCTGTGAAGGACGAACCAACGTCAGTTACCACTGCAGCTGACAAGCTTGAGACGGACGGCGGCCTTCCTGAGGAATCACACCAGCAAGACGAAGAGGAATGCAAGGACTGTGTTAATTTGTCGGGACTACCTTGCTGGCCTTGCTACCGTGACGGAAAGGCAAATATGTGATTCAAATACAATTATTCAAAATATTCTACTGATTATCATAGTCTTCTTGCTCAGGAGGACGGGCGCAACGGAAAGAAGGTTTAGTGTCCACAGAATACTGGACGAACCACCACTCTCAATATCGTTTGTCTACTCGATGAATTTAGTGAGCTGGCTACGTTGTAGTTGCAGCCGCACTGCACTCAGTAGCAGATGTCGCCCATTCCTATGCTGAATCGATATTTGTAGACGTGAGGGTTGGGGTGCGGTCGGTGGTCGGTGCGGACGGTGCGGGCGTCGGCCTTCCCGAGTGTTGCCGTTGAGGCGATTGCTCCAGCGATGACTTGGAGGAATTTTCGTCTTCTCACTGTTGTTGACACTATTCCATTAAGGACATGCTCAACTACAGCGATATACCTCATTAGTCACAAGTCGATAGTTTTATCACTTTCACCGGGCATCAATATGCTAACCGCAGTACGTGACCGACCTTATTACCCTGAACGACTCAAATACAGACGCTCGGCGACGAGATTACTTATAAAGACTCGTCGCTGTCTGTGCCTTTTGTTTCGTTCGAAAAGTGTATGGGGTCGGAGGGATTTGAACCCCCGATCGACTGATATCTCCGGTGCGCCTCGGAACTCCAGAGGGTCGTCAACGCGAGCGATGATCAGTCACTCGCTCGGTATATCAGTCTGGAGTTTCGTCCCGGGCGCGTAGCCTCTGGAGTCAGTCGCCATCCCTGGCTTGGCCACGACCCCGCAAACGTTCGTAGGTCGAAACTACCTAAAGGGATTTCGATTTCTACTCCTCACGGTCCTGCCAATCGCAGTCCTGACACTTGTAGCCCGTGACGAACGACGTCACGTCCGGCATGTACCCGACTTTCAACACGTCGCCGCCGCAGTCCGGACACTCGCGGTCCGCGTCCTCGATTCGGTCCGTTTCCATCACCGACTCGCCCTCGATTATCTCGGCCAGTTTACCCGGCGTGACCATCCGCCCCTGAACCACGCGATTTTCGACCATGTGCGAAACACGAACGCGAGACCGGAAAAACGTTACAACCCGAACTGACGGCGGACTGACTACGAATTGACGACCATCCTCGCCTGCCGAGTCGTTCGAAACGACCGCGAAGACGTTACAGCCACGGACGACGTTCGTCGCCGTCCTCCTCACCGGGATAGCCGTAGGCCGGTTCGGAGTTTTCGCCACCGTCGGTGACGGCGGGGGAGACCTCCAACTGGTTCGCCGCAGTAGATTCGCTTGACGAGTTCGGTGAACTCGATGGGGCGTCCGACGCGTCGGCAGCCACCTCGGTCTGGTCGCCGGGGTCGAGCGCCAGCAGACTGGTGACCGCCAGGACGGCCAGCGGGGCGCGACCGGGTGCCAACTCGAGGATGGACAGGGGCAGGACCCCCAGTGCGACGGCGCTTCCGAACCGGAAGCGGTCGATGTCCACGACGTTCCGAAGCCACGGACCGAACACGGCGACCGCGAGGGCGAACGCGACACCGCTTCCCGCGGCTGCGACGGCGTGGAGCACGCGAGTCGTATCGAGCGTCGTCACCAGTTCGAATCCGGCCGGGTCGAGACTGGCGAGCATCCCCAGACCGATGATGATTCCGGGACTCGGCAGGTACTCGCCGACGCGTGCACTCGCGGTTTTGGCGGCGATGGCCGCGATGACCAGTGCGGCGAACCGCTCGAATACGTGCAGGTTCAGCGCACTGGCGATGGTCGGCGCGAACGCGGCTTCGACCGCCGCGAGGGCGACCAGGCCGACACCGACCGCGAGGACGGTCGTCGCCTGTTCGCGAGGCGTCCCGTCCATCTCGGCGAGGATGACGGCGACAGTCGCGCTTCCACCGAAGACCAGGAGACCGACTTGCAGAATGCCGACCCACGTATCGAGTGCGCCAGCGAGCACCATCGCTGGGAAGATGCCGTCCACGAGGGGCAAGGCCATGACGGTCGCGAGGAGTTTCGTCGGACCACCTACCTGTCGCTCTAACCGATAGGCAATCGGATGCTGTGAACTACTCATTGACTAGCCACGATACCCGTGACCCGTGGGTGAGGGGCGATGATACCTACGGTGCGACCGACGCCGTCGGTTCGGTCGAAGATTCCCCGCAAGCAGTTTCCCTACCAGTGTAAATGTGGAGCACATGTTTGCAAAAATTGCAATCGGACTGTAAGAGTCGCCGCTCGTCCGACCAGCAGTGCGCTCTACGATGGAACTGGTAGAGTCCATACTCACGAATATCGCCGTTTGTTGCTTAAGTGTTGCGTGACAGTTGCCCCCACGGGGTACAAAATAGACGAAAAAATAGCCCCCAGACTTGCTCATTTTTGCCAAAGATTGTCATTTACCGACCGTTCCTCAGTGTCGATAGCGGCCGAGACCGGCACGAGAACGGATACACACGAGTGTGTACAGAAGCCGACCGTTTCTACCCTAGAGAAGCACAATCTCGCAACGTTTTTCAGGGTCCACCTCGTTCGCGTTACATGGCGAACGATTCTCACAACGACGGGCCGTTTTCCGAGAAACTCCGCATACCGGAGGCGCTCACCTTCGACGACGTACTGCTGCGTCCGAAAGAGAGCCACGTCGAACCCGACGCCGCGGACGTCAGTTCGCGCGTCTCGAAGAACGTCGAACTCAACGTTCCCGTCCTCTCGGCGGCGATGGACACCGTCACCGAGAGCGAGATGGCCATCGAGATGGCCCGACAGGGGGGACTCGGTGTCCTCCACCGAAACATGGACATCGACCAGATGGTCGCGGAAATCGAACAGGTCAAACGCGCTGACGAACTCATCATCCGCGACGTTGTGACCGCGAACCCCGACCAGACCGTCCACGAAGTCGACGCGATGATGGAACGCCAGGGCGTCAGCGGCGCGCCAGTCGTGAACGACGAGGGGGAAGTACTGGGCATCATCTCGGGCACCGACATCCGCCCCTACCTCGAAGTCGGTGACCGCGACGAAGTGCGAGATGCGATGACCGACGAGGTCATCACCGCCAGCGAAGACGTGACTGCACGCGAAGCGCTCGAACTCATGTACGAGCACAAGATAGAACGCGTCCCCATCGTGGACGAGCGAAACCACCTCGCGGGTCTCGTCACGATGCAGGGGGTCCTCCAGCGCCGGGAGTACGGCGAGGCAGTCCGCGACGACGACGACCACCTCCGCGTCGGTGCGGCAGTCGGTCCATTCGAGACCGACCGAGCGGTTGCCGCAGACGAGGCCGGTGCGGACGTGCTCTTCATCGACTGTGCCCACGCACACAACAGGAACGCCCTCGACGGTGCGCGGGAGATCAAAGAATCGGTCGACGCCGACGTCGTCGTCGGGAACATCGGCACGCGCGAGGCCGCCGAAGACATCGTCGACTTCGCCGACGGTCTCAAAGTCGGCATCGGCCCCGGTAGCATCTGTACGACCCGCGTCGTCAGTGGGTCGGGAATGCCTCAGATTACTGCCATCTCGCAGGTGGCCGACGTCGCGGTCCAGCACGACGTGCCCGTCATCGCAGACGGTGGGATTCGCTACTCCGGCGACGCCATCAAGGCCATCGCCGCGGGCGCGGACGCAGTCATGCTCGGGTCGTACTTCGCAGGCACCGACGAAGCACCGGGTCGTGTCATCACAATCGAGGGGAAAAAGTACAAGCAGTACCGGGGGATGGGAAGCGTCGGCGCGATGAAAAGCGGGGACGGCGACCGCTATCTCAAAGAAGACCCCGAGGACGACGAGGAGTACGTCCCCGAGGGCGTCGAAGCCGCAAAGCCGTACAAAGGCAGTCTCGAGAGCGAACTCCACCAGCTCGTCGGCGGGATGCAGTCCGGCATGGGGTACGTCGGTGCGGCGATGATTCCGGCGTTCAAAGAGCGGTCCGAGTTCGTCCGCGTCTCGGCCGCCGGCCAGACCGAGGGGCACGCCCACGACGTGATGATAACCGACGAAGCGCCCAATTACAGTCCACACGAGTAGCACACTGGTCGGCAACGACGGGAGTTCGAGTGAGCCACATTTTTCGTTCGTGACAGAATACGCCCAGTCATGCAGACGTTTCGTCGGTTTCGCTACGAGAGGTCGGACGAACTGCCGGAACGATTCGGTGGTGACGTCCGAACCCCCGAATCGTTCGTCAGAGAGTTCATGACGGAGTTCTCGGAGGAAGGCGACACGGTGGTCGACCCGTTTGCTGGATTCGGGACGACGATGAAAGTCGCGGAGGAACTGGGACGGATACCGTACGGAATCGAGTACGAAGCAGACCGCGTGGAGTACATTGAAGACCGAATCGTCCAGGACGAGAATCTCGTTCACGGGAGCGCGCTCGAACTGGCGTCCTACGACCTGCCGACGTTCGACCTCTGTCTCACCTCGCCACCCTTCATGGCAGCGGAGGACCACAGAGACCCGTTCCAGAACTACGCCGGAGAGAGCCAGTACGACGATTATCTCGAAAATATCGGTGACACGTTCGGCCAACTCGAAGCGTTCATGGCGTCCGATTCACACGTGCTCGTCGACGTTTCGAACCTGAAAAACGAGGGCAACGTGACCACGCTGGCGTGGGACGTAGCCGACGTACTCTCGTCTAGCTTCCACTTCGAAGGCGAGATAGTCGTCACCTGGGACGCAGAATCGACGGATAGAACCGGCAGTTACGGGTACGGCTACGACCACAACTACTGTCTGGTCTTTCGAACCGTGGAGTAGTGTAGCGGGGCGGGTCAGCCCAGGCGCTCGGGGAGTGCGAGTTCGAGTCCGAGTCCGACGAAGACACTCCCGGTGACCCACTGCAACGCACGGTTCGCACGAGCGTTCCCGTGGACGAACGCCCCCACGCGATCGGCCGCGAGCGCGACCGTCGAGAGATAGACGAACGTCGACACGGCGTACGTCAGTCCGAGAAGGGCCATCCGAGTGTCGGTGCCGGTGCCAGTTCCGGCGAACTGCGGGAGAAAGGCGAGAAAGAACAGTGCGACTTTCGGATTGAGCACGTTCACGGCGACGCCCTGTCGATAGCTATCGGCTGAACTGTTCCTATCGAACTCGAGTGCTGTGTCCTTTCGAAGCGTCTGTACGCCGAGATAGACGAGATACATCGCCCCGACGATTTTCACCGTAGAGTACGCCACGGCGGAGGCACGAAGGAGCACAGACAACCCCAGCACCGCACCCATGGTGTGTACCAAAATACCCGTGCTGACACCGGACGCGGCCAGGACTCCGGCACGTCGACCTCGTTCGACGCCACGGGTGAGTACGTACATCGTGTCCGGTCCGGGTGTCACGATGAGTGCGATGGAGGCCCCGAGGAAGAGCGAGAGCGTGGCGACGTCCATGGACACTCGAACGGAACGGAGGCATCCGGTAAGAGTTTTCGACTGTCACAGTTGCACCAGGGTCTCCTCAGTCGAGTCCCGTTCGAGTTCGAATCGCCCGGTGAACGACCGAATCGTGAATTAATGTCCGTTCCCGTACTTATAATGTATTCGTATATGAATGGTAACTGATACCTGGCGATGATAGAGATATCTCCTCAGAAACGGTTACACCGGGGAGATTAACTATGACACGAACTCACGACCCAGACTCCGAGAGCGGAACTACTGTAAACCGACGAGAATATTTCAAATTAGGTCTGTCTGCGGCCGCTGCGACGACGCTCGGCGTCTCGGCGTCGGGACGCGCTGCCGCGACGCTGTCGCGGTCGAGCTACCGCATCAGGAAGGGGACGAACGAAGAGACAACCGTGTTCGTCACCGAAGCGTCCACCGCTGGCCCGACGCTGATGGTCACCGGAGAGATACACGGCGACAAAAAGAGCGGGTACTACTCGGCGGGGCAAATAAAAGACTGGGACATCGACGCCGGAAAACTGGTCGTCATCCCTGAGGCCTGTAAGCCGGCTATCGAGGCCGGGGCGCGAGAGTTTTCGGGCGGAGACCTGAACCGTCACTTCCCCGACGGTGCCGACGAGGAGTCACGACTCGCCGACGCCATCTGGGACGTGGTCGAGCGAGAGAACATCGACTTCCTCTGGGACCTCCACAGTTCCTACGGCATCTACAAATCCAACGACGGTGGCGTCGGACAGGCGTTGTTCGCCACCGACGCCGGCGACGCTGGCGTCCACTCCAAGGCCATCCGCGACTACTTGAACGCAGAGGTACTCGACGACGTGTACGACTTCCGCGAACACACGCACAGCAACAACGACTCGCGGGACATGCTGAAACACAAGGTCGGTGCGACGCTCGACACGCCCGCCATCATCTTCGAGGCGACCGAGAAGCTCTCGCTCGACCGCCGAGTGAAGCATACGACTGCGGCTGTCGAGCGATTCATGTACCGGTTCGGCCTCCTCGAAACGGGAAGTGTAACCGTGAGCATGGAGGGACTGCGTTACGACGGCGACGTAACCGTCGTCGACGCGCCCGTAGACGACAACGGTGTGCGCTCTGGTCTCACCTTCTGCATCACGAACGACGCCGACCGAGAGCTAACCGTCACCGACCTCACTATCGAACCGGCGAACTCGGCCATCGACGAGTTGAACGACCACTCCTACGACGAAGGACGGTGGACGAGCGAACTGTTCATCGACGCCGACGTCCAGGACGGTCTCTGTGACATCAACGGCGGTACGGCGCTCCCTGGAACCATCGACCTCGACGCCGACGGCCACAGCAACAGTGCCGACCGAGACGCGGTGTTGTCCGCCGGTTCGTCGGCGACCGTCTCGCTCTACCAGTTCGAATCCGGCGGCACCCCCGTCGACATGGTCGGCGAGCGAGTGGACGTGACAATCGACTACACGCTCGCTGGCGGGGAGAGCGGAAGTCGGACGATGACGCTATCCCTCTGATGTAGACCAGTCGTTCGACGACCTCGGTCGTCGTCGTTTCTCGACCGCAAAAAGCCGCCCCAGCGGTGTCGTCCGGACACCGTCGTCACCGACGAATGATCTCACGACAGTCGTACGAGCCGGACGCGAGGTGATCACACGGTCGGACGTGCTCTTCGTTGTACCCGACCTCCTGCGATTCGAATCGTCGAGGTCGTTTTGCCACTCACGAATTCGTTCGTGGTAAAAACGGGCCGGGCGCGATTTGAACACGCGACCGTCTGATTAAGAGTCAGACGCTCTGCCTAACTGAGCTACCGGCCCAATGCAATCGGAGAAAGTGGGGTGTGACGTAAATACGTTTCCTTTCAGGTTGCAGTACCACGGTTTGTCGGCGAAACTCGGAGAGAAATCGGTCCACGAACGCGGGCAGTTCCGCGGTTAGTCCACCCCGGAGTGGCTCGTTTTCGCGACCACCACCGGCGACGAGAAAAGCGAGTAGTCCGGGAGTCATCTCGCCGCCGCACTTCTCGTCCGTTCGTCGCGGGAGCGGACATGAGGAGACGGTGGTCGTCTCGCGTGGTTGACTCCCCTGACGAATAACGATGACGATTATACGTTTAATTCATCAATACGAACCGCCGAGACGGTGAGTGAAACCTGGTGACGGGCTGGTTTCGTAGTCGCTTCGGGAGGATTAAGTACCGGCCCGAGCAACCGACCAGTAGTAATGAGCGCCGGGATTACTATCTCCTCGATGTCTACGTACGCCATTCTCGGCTGTGGGAGCGTCGGGTACGCCGTAGCCGAGGAGCTCACCGAACAGGGGAAAGAGGTTCTCATCGTAGACCGGGACACCGACCGCGTCGAGGCGCTCCGTGACCAAGATCTGAACGCACAGACCGGAGACATCCGGGAGAAATCGGTGGCAGAAACCGTCGGCGACCGCGACGTGGTTCTCATTCTCTCGTCGGACGTCGCCGCGAACAAAGAGGCCGTCTCGAACCTGCGAGCGCGTGGTGACGAGCGATTCATCGTCGTGCGTGCGAGCGACCCCGTCACCGCCGACGAACTCACCGAACTGGGCGCGGACGTGGTCATCAATCCATCGACCGTCATCGCAAACTCTGCGCTCCGCTCGCTCGAAGCGGGCGAACTGGAGTACAGGGCCCGACAGTTGGCGGCGGTCATCGAAGACACGTCGAAGAACCTCGCCATCCTCACACACGACAATCCCGACCCGGACTCCATCGCCAGTGCCGCCGCGTTACAGGCGATTGCAGAGTTCCTCGACGTCGAAGCGGACATCCTCTATCTCGGTGAAATCGGCCACCAGGAGAATCGAGCGTTCGTCAACCTCCTCGGTATCGAACTGATTCAACGCGACGAAGTGGACATCGACGAGTACGACACGTTTGCGCTCGTCGACCACATGCGGGCGACCGAACCGGAACTCGACCAGTCGGTCGATATCCTCATCGACCACTACGAACCCGAGACGGAGTACGAGGCGAAATTCTCCGACGTGCGCCCGAACGTCAGTTCCACCTCGACCATCATGACGAAGTACGTTCAGGAGTTCGACATCAACTTGAGCGAGGAGGTTGCGACCGCGCTCCTGTACGGAATTCGGGCGGAAACGCTGGATTTCAAACGCGACACGACGCCGGCCGACCTCACTGCGGCGGCCTACCTCTACCCCTTCGCCAACCACGATACGCTCGAACAGGTCGAGTCGCCGTCGATGTCCCCCGAGACGCTCGACGTACTCGCGGAGGCCATCACGAGCCGGGAGGTGCAAGGGAGCCACCTCGTCACCAACGCTGGATTCATCCGCGACCGCGACGCGCTGACGCAGGCCGCACAACACTTGTTGAACCTGGAGGGTATCACGACGACGGCCGTCTTCGGTATCGCAAACGACACCATCTACCTCGCCGCGCGCTCGAAAGACATCAGATTGAACATCGGAAACGTCCTCCAGGACGCCTTCGAGGACATCGGTGAGGCGGCGGGCCACTCCACGCAGGCGAGTGCCGAGATTCCGCTGGGAATCTTCACTGGCATCGAGACGAACGAGGACAACCGCGATACCTTGTTGTCACTCACGGAAGAAGCGGTCAAGAAGAAACTGTTCGACGCGATGGGCGTCGACGGCGAGACGAACGGAAACTAAACGACCGCTTCCTCTTCGCCTTCTTCCGGTTCTTTCAGCCGTTCGATGACGTCGTTGATGAGGATGACGTCACCGACTGCGCGTACCCAGCGGTAAGGAATGATGACACCGCTTCCCGGCTTGATTCGACTCTGAAACAGTTCGTCGTTGAGTCCACCGAGCGCGAGTCCCGTCACAGCATTTGCATCCAAGTTGAGGCGCACGTCGTCTACTTCACCGACGTACACGCCATTGTTGGAGTACACCTCCCGTCCGACGAGCGTCGTAATTTCCTCTGGCGTATCGTCCATATAAACGAGTGATTGTGTGGGCGGGTCTTAACTCTTGGCAGACGAGTCACAAACTGTCGAGTACGTCACCGAAGACCTCGAGACTCGCTTCGACCGTTTCCGTCTCGTGACCGAGGCTCAGTCGGAAGCGGTCGCTGTCGTCGAAAAATCGCCCCGGGACGACGAGGACGCCCTCCTTCCACGCGGCTTCGGTCACGTCGTCGCCGTCCGCCGACTCGTGGGCGAAAAAGCCGTAAGTGCACCCATCAGCGACGGTGCCGAGGAGGTCGTCTCGTTCCGCGACGAACGACGCGAGCAGGTCGTAGTTCGCGGCGATTCGAGCGCGTGATTCCTCGGCCAGTTCCCCCTCGCTGTGCAGCGCACGCCGGGCCAGTGCCACGCTGGGTGCCGAAATCGACGGAACGTGGTTCATAATCGACCGCGCACGGGAGACGAACTCTCCGTCCGCGACGAGCCAGCCGACTCTGACGCCACCGAATCCGAGAAACTTCGTCAGCGAGTTCGTGACGACGGTGTTCGGGAGGCCGGCGGCGGTCGGCCCACCGAACGCACTCGCGTCCGCCGCATCCGAGAACGGGGCGTACACCTCGTCGACGAGGAGAGTCGCCCCGTCGTCGGCGGCGATTCGACTCGCTTCGGCGATGGTTTGTCGGTCGGTTCGGACGCCGCTCGGGTTGTGACGGTTCGTGACCACGAGACATCCAGTGTCGTCAGTGAGCGCGCCCTCGATACGGTTCGGGTCGAGGGCGTAGGCGTCGTCTACCGGTCGGCGGAATCGGTCGACCGTGGCACCGAGTCCTTCCGGCGTAGCGACCAGTGGTTCGTACCCCGGTTTTTCTACCAACACGCGTGGGCGAGGCTCGTCACTGTCACCACCGTCGTCTGCCGCCGCTTCCGTGGCGTCTATCGCGGCGGCCAGTGCGAGGAAGTTCGCGTGCGTCGCTCCCGCCGTGACCAGGACGTTCTCTGGTTTCACGTCGTACGCGTCGGCGATGCTGTTCTGAAGGTCGACGTCCTCTGGCGGTTCCGGCAGGTCGACAAGTCGAGGAGGGACGACGCCGTTCGGGTCGGGAGCTGCTCGTTTGAGGTCGCTCGAACCGAGGTCGTACTCCGCGTCCGCGGGCTTGCCGAAAATCCAGTCGAGATACGCGATGTCGGGGAACACGCCGGGTGGTACGAAGAGCCGAACTATAACTTTCGGGAACTCGTAAAACGCATCCGCGGAGTCCAGTCGCCGTCGGTTCGGGCGAGCGTCCGGTGAGATTCCGACGGTATCGTCGAACGAACGACATCAGCGGATTTATTCGAACGTTGTGAAAAGCGAAGGTCGTGGTGTCGGATTCACCCCGGTCCCCGGACGCGAAGTCTCCGGAGCGCGACGGCGAAACCCAGACTGCCCTCGACTCCCGCCCTGTCGAGGCGACGACAGACCGCGACCCCGTCGAGGCGCGCCTCGAAGATGCACTGGAGCGTGTCGCACACGGAGCGACCGTCTCGGCTCCGAGCATCCTCCTCCAGCGAGGGCTCACGCTCGCGTTCACCGCGATTCTCACCAACGGGTTCGCAGCCAGTTCGTACGGCCTCTTCGCACTGGCGCGCCGACTGCAACAGTTCCTCGTCCGTCTCGCGTTGGGGTTCCGGAGCGGGTTGAGCCGGTTTCTCCCCACCACCGACTCGCCCGCCGAGCGCGACGCACTCGTCACCTTCGCCGGACTGCTCTTGCTCGCGGTCGCGACCGTGTTCGGTGTCGTCCTCTTCGTCAGTGCGCCGTTCGTGACGCGGGTGGCCGACGAGGAAGCACAGTTCACCCTGTTCTTGCGTATTTTCGCCGTCGGTCTCCCGACCGGCGTGTGGTTGTTCACCGTCTCGGAGATTTTCCGCGGTCTCGAAGCGGTCGTTCCGCTCAATCTCACGCTTCGGGTCGGCTTCCCGATAGCGCAGTTGCTCGTCGGCGTCGTCGGTACGTTCGTCTTCCACGACCTCGCGCTGGTCGCCGGTGGGGTGCTCCTCGCGATGGGTGCGGTCGGCGTCGGCGCGACGGTCTGGCTGGTTCGGAAGAAGGGACTTCGACCGCGGCTTCGCGACGCCGCCGAAGTCGGGCGGCGATACCTCCGGTTTACGATACCGCTGTTCCTCGGCGGGTTCGCGACGACGACCCAGCGACTGGGCTTTTACCCTCTCATCGCGCTCTTCCTGTCGAGCGTCGCTGGAGGCGTGTTCGCCGTCGGCGTCCTCGTCGGGATGCTGGTCCGGTTGCCCCTGATGGGTATCAACCAGTTCATCCCGCCGGTCGCCGCCGCGCTCCACGAGGAAGACGAACGCGAGGCACTCAGACGGCTGTATCACGTCACGAGCCGACTCGTGTTGGTCGGCGTCACAGCGCTCTCGATTCCGGTCGTCGTCTACCGGCAGGCCGTGATGCGCCTGTTCGGGCAGACGTTCGTCAGCTACGCGCCGCTCCTTCCCGGGTTCGTCGTCGCACAGTACGCCGCGTGTGCCGCCGGCAGCGTCGGGATTCTGTTGACGATGACGGACCACCAGCGCGCACTGTTGGTGGTCAACGTCGCCATCACGGCCTTTTTGACGGTGACCGCCGTCCCGCTGACGGTGACGTACGGACTACCGGGGCTGGTCGCCAGCTATCTCCTGATGCTCACCGTGAACAACGGCCTCGAAGTGGCGGTGCTGTACTACCTCGAAGGGCTCCAACCGTTCACGCGACTCCACGCGAAACCGCTGGTCGCGGCGGTTCCGCTGGCGGTGGTCACGCTGGCCGCTCGGGTACTCGTGCCGAATCCCGCCGCGCCTGTCGTGGGGACCGTGCTGGGGCTGGTAGCGTACGCCTTGGCCCTCCGGACCCTGGGATTCACGCGCGTCGAACGTCGTCTCGCCGGGACGCTCGCTCGTCGGTATCGACGACGCCTTCCCAGTAGATGAGGTTGGTACTCGTCGAGTGGCCGCGATGCTCACGTTGAGAAACTGTCGCCCGGAACACTAACATCCAGCCTCATCCCTGGGCAGCGTGCCGTGTCGGCTGGCAAACCCTCGTGCCGGGCGGGCCACGCGAGGCGTGACCGAACGCTTTTGCCGGCGAACCGGCGAAGCGGGTCGTATCAGTTGGTACGACCGACTTCGTGACTGTCGCACACTCGGGTTCTCCGCGCGGTCATCGCTCCCGAAGTGGGATTACTCCGGCGGGGACTGAAGTGTGCACGAAACTGTAGGCCGAGCGCGCGGTAAGACCTTTCGGGTCGTCCGTTTCGACTCGACTCAGGTCACGCACCGGTTCATAGCGTGTACTCCGACTCTTTCAACTGGACGTAGCCACCGTTTCGATACCCGTACTTGACCCGCTTGTACTGTGCGGCGAGTTTCGCACCGCGAACGCCCGACCCGACCTTCGATTTGATGACACCCGTCCCGTCGTCGTCGAGGATGTTGTGGACCACCGAGAAGGCGTGGTCCCAGTCGTCCGGGCCGTAGTCGGCCACGATGTCGGCGAAAGAGACGTTTCGAAGAATCTCGTCGCCGATGGCGGCCTTCCACTCGTCGTTGTACGATTCGATGGAGTCGGTGGCGGCTAGTTCGCCCGCAATCTTGCCGGACCGAACCGCGACGTGATAGCCCCCCTCGTGGAACGCGCTGGTCGTACCCATCGCGCCCCCCGCGACGGCGATGCCGGCCTTGGTCGGGGAGTCGATTGGGCGCGTCGAGGAGATGGGGTACGTCTCGGTTCCCTCAGATTTCCCCCGGTCTTCCACGAGCGGAAAGTCCGTTTCGACGTCGTACTCGTCGCCGTACTCGTATTCGAGCAATCTACGGATGTACTCACCGGCACGCGGCAGGCCGTCGTCGTCTGGGCGCAGGAGGTGGAAGGAGTCGGGGTCTTCCACGTCGTCCAGCGTCATCCCGATAGGCATCGTCAGCCCGACGCGGGCCACCGTACCGTCGTTCGGAAACACCCACGGATAGGCCGTCTCGCCGGGGATGAGGCCCCACCAGAACTTGAGCGCCGACGGTTCGAACAGTTCTTCGGGGAACTCGCGGTACTCCTGGTAGGCAATGTGGTTCGCTTTCGGCGGACTCAGGTGGTCGCTGACCGACCGCCCTTCGGGCATGAACTGGTCTAAGACGCCCAGCGTCACGCGGCGCTGTGGGCCGTCGGCCAGGACGAGGTGCTTCGCTTCGATATCCTCGCCGTCCGCCAGTCGAAGGCTGTGGCGGTACTCCGCGTCGAGGTCCGTCTCCGCTCGTTTCACGCCGACGCCGACGCGATACTCCGCCCCGGCGTCCTCGACGCGTTCTCTGAGCCAATCGTCCATCCGGGCGCGGTGGAAGGTAAAGCCCATCTTCGGGTAGGAGGCGTCGATGCCCGTCTTCCGAATACTCGCCGACTCGTTCGGGCCGACGAAATCCACTCGGTCGAGTTCCTGTAAGACGACTTCGTCGGGGATCTCCCGATAGTCCTCGTCCATGATGTCCACCCAGTAGTCGAGCATCCCGGCGGCGTCCGTCGAGTCCGGGCCGAGGAACTCGCGGTCGGCGCGCGGAACGCCCTGTTCTAGTACGACGGCGCTCGCGCCGTGACTCGCGGCCTGTTCCCCCGCCGACATTCCGGCGGGGCCCCCACCCACGATAGCAACGTCGAATCGCTCCATATTCCTACGCTACACAATAGGGGGTACTAAATTGTTGACCTTCCGGTCGGCGTATCGTTTTCGAGAGGACAGAATCACGGTACGGTTTTGACCCCGCCGCCCGCACGATGAGGTATGGCAGCATTCGAACACCTTACCGTCGACCGCGAGGGTGACGTGGCCCGGGTGACGATGAACCGTCCCGAGTCGCACAACGCGATGCATCGGGCGATGGCGAACGAACTTCGGACCGTCACGGCGGAGTTACACGAAGACGGTTCGCGTTGTATCGTCCTCACGGGGACCGACGGCGTGTTCAACACCGGTGCCGACCTCTCGGTGCTCTCGGGGGGGCCGGAGGACGCTCGAACCCTCCGGAAAATCGCGTCCGGTCTCCACCGGGCCATCGAGAACCTCGTCCGCGCACCGAAGCCGGTCGTGACCGGCGTCAACGGCGTCGCGGCGGGTGGCGGGTTCGGTCTCGCGCTTGCAGGCGACATCGTGGTGCTCGCGGAGGACGCCAGACTGGAGTTCGCGTACCCGCGGGCCGGCCTGTCGGGAGACGGCGGGTCGACGTTCTTCCTCCCGAAACTCGTCGGTCTGCGACGGGCGAAAGAGATAGCCCTGCTGGACGAGCCGATTACCCCGGAAGCGGCGGTCGAGATGGGACTCGCCACCGAAGTTGCGACTCGTTTCGACCAGCGACTCGCCGACCTCGCGGCGGACCTCGCGGATGGCCCGACTCGTGCACACGGTGCGACGAAACGCCTGCTCAACCGTGGGGCGGGTCGAGAGCTCTCGACACAGATGGCCGCCGAAACCGACGCCATCGCACGGATGACGACGACGGGTGATTACGAGCGTGGACTGGCCGCGTTCTTCGGTGACACCGACCCCGCGTTCGAGGGGAACTGACCGAGACGGCTCGCCACGCGAACGGGGTCACAGTACTTTCGAACCGAAATACTCATCTCGTCGCTCACGTAGCTCTGTGCCGTGCACGCAATTGTCAACGGAGCGGTTCACACGGTCTCCGAGGAGGGGACCATCGAGAACGGAACGGTCCTGTTCGAAGACGGGAAAATCGTCGCGGTCGGTGCGGACATAGACGTCCCGGACGACGCCTCGGTCGTCAATGCCCGAGGAAACCCGGTGACGCCCGGCCTCGTGGAGGCCCACAGTCACGCCGGAATGGGCGAGTGGGGCGAACCGGAAGACGGCGACGTGAACGAACTCACCGACCCCGTCACGCCGCACGTCAACGCGCTGGACGGGTTCCATCCCCGAGACGAAGAACTGCGCCACGCCTATCAGGGCGGCGTGACCACCGTCAGCGCCCGGATGGGGAGCGCGAACGTCGTCGGCGGAATCATCTGCTCGATGAAGACCTACGGCGACATCGCGGACGAGATGTTGATTCGAGAAGACGGGATGAAAGCCGCGATGGGCGAGAACCCGAAGCGAGTCCACGGCGACCAGAACGGACGCGAACCCACGACGCGTCCCGGAATCGCGGCTACGCTCCGGCAGGCACTCATGGACGCAGAAGACTACGTCGCCCGGCGGGCGAAGGCCCGCGAGGACGGCGACCCGTTTGAGCGCGACCTGGGGATGGAGAACCTGGCACGCGTCGTCGACGGCGACCTCCCGCTCCGCGTCCACGCCCACCGCGCGGACGACATCGCTACCGTGTTTCGTATCGCAGACGAGTTCGGCATCGAAGACCTCTCCATCGAGCACGCGACGGAGGGCCACGCCCTCGCAGACGAGTTCGTGAAACGCGACGTGCCCGCCATCGTCGGGCCGTCGCTTTACTCCGGCGCGAAGTACGAACTCTCGAACATCACCTTCGAGACGGCGGGCGTCCTCCACGAGGCGGGCGTGACCGTCGCCATCCAGACCGACGCGCCGGTCCTCCCGCAGGAACACCTCGACGTGTGCGTCGGGTTGGCGATTCGAGAGGGATTGCCCGAGGAGGCCGCCCTCCGGACCGTCACGCGCAATCCTGCCGAGATACTGGGCATCGACGACCGCGTCGGCACGCTGGAGCCGGGAACCGACGCGGACGTCGTCGTCTGGGACGGCGAACCGTTCGACATCCGATCCGACGCTCGACACGTGTTCGTGGATGGCATCCACGCCTACGATGCGGAGCGCGACGACCGCGACCCGCGTGAAGAATACGAGTGGTAGGCAGATACGGGTGGCAGGCAATCGACTCGCAGAGTCGGCGGCCGCCGCTCCACTCGACCCGTCTCCCTCGCTACTCTCCGGTCAGCGCCTCGCTCGCGGGGGACAGCGATATCTTCGAACCCAGCCCCCGCTCCCGTGCTTTCTCGTAGAGCATGTACGCGGCGGCGACCGTCTCGATGCCCGTTCCGCCGCTGTCGAAGACGGTGACGTCGTCTGCCGACTCGCGGCCCGGTGTCTCGCCAGCGACCACCTCACCGAGTTCGGCGTGAACGTGGTCTTCCGTGACGACGCCGGCCTCCACTGCGAACTGGAACGACCCGGCATCCTGTGACACTCGCGCTCGAAGGTCGGGAACGTACGTCGCCCGTTCGATGGTGGTCGCGTCGAGTTCCCGCTTTTTCGGATGGTACTGTCCCATCGCAGTGACGTGTGTGCCGTCTTCGAGCATGTCACCGTCGAAGACCGGTTCGCTCGCGGTCGTCGCGGTGACGACGATGTCCGCGCTCTCGACCGCTGCGGCGCTACTGGCGACTGCAGCGACCGCGGCGTCTAGTTGCTCGTTCATCTCGGCAGCGAACGATTCGCGGTGTTCTTTGGTCGGCGAGAAGACCCAGACCGATTCGAGGTCGCGAACGGTCGCCGCCGCTTTCAACTGCCCGCGCGCCTGTGCGCCGGTTCCGATGAGGGCGAGCGTCTTCGCGTCCTCGCGGGCCAGCGCGTCCACGCCCACCGCGCCAGCGGCACCCGTCTTGAACGGGTTCATGCTCGCTCCGTCGAGGAGCGCGAGCGGTTCGCCACTTTCGGCGTCGAACAGGGGTGTCACGAACCACGCATCTCCCGCGCCGAACCCGGCGGAGTACATGTATCCGCCCATCGCACCGGTTTTGGGGAGGATGGCGGAGTAGCCGGTCAACATCCCTTGCGGGTCGTCGTTCACCAGCGTCGTCCGGGGTTCTGCAGGCGCACCGAACCCTCGCTGGCGATACCCCTCGCGGACGGCATCGACGTACTCACCGGGTGATGCGAGTCCTGCAACGTCGTCGCTCGTCAAAAACAGCGCATCTGTCATGGCTGGCAAGACGGAAGCCAGTAACAAAACGGTTGAGGGAAAACGGTTAGTCTGCGGAGTTGACTTTCGTAGAGGACTGGAAGTTAGGTGACTCGTCGACGGGGCCATTGATGAACAGTGCGTGTCCGACGAGCAACACCGACGCGGTTGCCCCGAGGGGAACTGCCATCGTCAGTGTGAATCCAACAGCACTGAAGACTCCGGTTACGCCAATCAGTGCAAGCGGAATCAGGCCCAGGATGAGGTCGTAGTATCCAGTCATAATCTATTCTAGAATATGCGGGCAGGGTATATAACTCTTCCCCATAGGCAAGACAGTCGATTTGTGTATCTCTTCCGTATTCACCAACTCATAGACGCACTGGTTTCTCATAAGTTATGAGTATTGGTTGGGGATACGGACCCGGAGAAGCACGAACACGAGGATTTCAGCGTTCGAAAAGCCCATGAGTTCTCTACTCTCTCCCTCTCTCCCCGAGATAACCGTAGTCGTGTGAACGAAACGCAAGAAACGGGTCGATTGAGATAACCTAGAGTAATCAGCCGTCGGCCGGCGGGCGGAGCAAGAGCGCGCCCGCCGAAGCGACGAGTGCGAGTGTGCCGCCGACGACGAACGCCGTCGTCCAACTCGTGACCGTGACGAGCCACCCGGTCACCGCGCCGCCGAAGATGCCGCCCCACATCTTGCCCGAGTAGAGTAAGGCGTAGTTCGCCGAGGAGTGTTTTCGTCCGTAGTAGTCACCGACGACGCTCGGAAACAGCGTGTACTGGGGGCTCCAGAAGAACGTCGCCACGACGACTGCGAGCACGAAGCCGACGTTCAACCCCTCGCGTGCGAAAAACACGACGGCGAACAGCCCCAGTCCACAGAGGAGAAACGACGCGGCCATCGCCCGCTCCCGGTCGAGGCGGTCGGACGCATCCCCGACGACCAGGCGTCCCACGCCGCCGGAGACGGGGAGGACGGTCGCGGAAACCGTCGCGATCGTCGCCGCCAATCCGAGATTCTCGGCGAACGAGACGACCTTCGCCGTGAGCATCAACCCTGCGCCGCTGACGCAGACGAACATGACGTACATCAACCAGAACTGCCAGGTCCCGACCATCTCGCGCCAGGTGTACTGTCGGCTGACGGTCGGCGTCGATTCGTCTCCGTCGGCCGTGCTACCATCCTCGTCTCTCTCCCCGACGGATACTTTGAGCCACCCCGTCGGCGGGTCACGCAGAACGACCGCTCCCACGAGGATGCCGATGCCGATGAGCAACCCCATGTTCCGGAGGACGTTCGAGTAGTTGGCGACCGTCGCGTTCGCGCGCACGTACGGAACGACGAGTGCGCTCCCTCCCGCGAACGCCATCGTCCCGAACCCGGTCGTCAGCCCCCGTCGGTCTGGAAACCACTTTAACGCCGTGTTGACCGCGATTGTGTAGACGATACCGACGCCGATAGCGCCGAGCGAGTAGAGCACGTAGAGTTGCCAGACACTCGTTGCGTACGCCAGTCCGACGTAGCCACCGCCCGCCAGGATTCCCGCGAGAAGCGTCAGTGTGCGCGGCCCGTGTCGGTCTCGCCACCAGCCGACCGGAAACTGCGACCCGGCCTGAAAGATGACGAAGAGCGTGAACACGGCACCCAACGCGGCCGGTTCGATGTCGAGTGCCCCCGCCATCGGCGAGCGAATCGACGACCAGACGTACTGGTAGGGGCTGACGAGCCCCATCATCACCGCTGCCGCGATGACCTGCCACCACCGCGAGAAGCCGAGGACGTCTTTGGCTCGCTCGGCGTGGTTGATGTCCGTATCGGAAGCCACCATGACGAAAGCGACCGACCGGGCGACAATCAGGGTTACGTTTCAGGCACTCTGCGTAGATTTATTAATCAAAACGCACCTAATCCTCACGCGTGAGAGGGCGAACCAAGTATCTCGTCGCATTTGCGCTCGTCGTCGTCGCGATCGGGGTCAGTGTCTACTACTACCCACAGATGCCCGACCAGATGGCGACCCACTGGAACGCCAGCGGCGACGCCGACGGGACGATGTCGAAGCTCGGAGGGTCCTTTTTCATCCCCGCGCTGACGCTCGGCGTCCTCGTTTTGTTCATGGTGATTCCCAGCGTCGACCCACTGCAGGAGAACGTCGAACGCTTCCGCGATTCCTACGACCTGTTCGTGGTCGTCTTCGTCGCGTTCATGCTGTACGTCCACGTGCTCGTCCTCCTCTGGAATCTCGGCTCCCGATTCGAGTTCACGACGGTTCTCGCGCCCGCAATCGGCGTGCTTTATTACTTCATCGGGACGCTCATGAACCACGTCGAACGCAACTGGTTCGTCGGTGTCAGGACCCCGTGGACGATGACGAACGAGAGGGTCTGGCGGAAGACTCACTCCCGCGCCGGGCCACTGTTCAAACTCGCCGGTCTCGTCGCAGTTCTCGGCGTGTTCGTCCCGACGTACGCGCTCCATCTCATCATCTGGCCAGCGGTCGGCGTCGCGCTCTATCTCACGGTCTACTCCTACTTCGAGTACCGGCGCGTCACGGGGTGAAAAGCGCCACCACACCCCGCCAGAGGACGAACGAGAACAGTCCGACGCTCGTCACCACGGCGGCGAACGTCCACGGGGCGCTTCCGTGGAAGTATCGGGTCGAACGGAGGAGCAGACCGATGGCCGCTGCGACCAGCCACGTCCCGCCCGCCAGCAACGCGGCGTCCCACACCGACTGGCGCGCTCGGGTACCGTACGCACCGACGACGAGCGACCCCACGACCCAGCCGACGAGGAACGGGGCGATGGTGTCTGCGACCAACAACGGGTTCTCGATCGGGCTCACGCCGTGCTGGAGTTCGCCGACGATGAGAAACGCAGCCAGTACCAGCACGTCCCCGACGACGAGCCCGGCGGTGACTGGCGACCGGTCGAACCGCCGAGCACCGAACACACTGCTCATACTTCCAATTTCGAAGGCAGGGGTTATGTCGTTCCCGATGTGCGCTTGATGCCAGCGACGGTGTAATCGAAGTCCCGATTCCGCACGCGGGGAACGAGATTCGCGTCGGAGAGCTTGCGAACCAACTCGTCGGGCGTGAAGAACGTTGAATCCATCCCGATGAGATGCTCTCCTCGGACGAGGAGCGTGCCCCTGAACGTCGCCGGATTGAACTCCCGGACCACCAGCACGCCACCGGGACGGAGGACGCGAGCGATTTCGGTGAGGGTGCTCGGTACGTCTCCGACGTGGTGTAAAGCGTCGGAGACGACGACCGCATCGACCGATTCGGAACGAAGGGGTAATCGAGCGGCGTCCCCGCGCACGCTCGCGAGTCCGTGACCGCGTGCCTGTTCGAGCATGCCCGCCGCTGCGTCGACGACGATTCGTTCGGGGACCTGTAGCACCCTCGCGGCGCGTCCGGTCCCGCCCGCGAGGTCTACCGCACGCTCGATAGGGCGTTCTGCCTGAGCGAGCCCCTCCGCGAGAATCTCGCCGTCGGCGTCTGGCGAGAAGAAGTCGTAGTACCGTGCGACGCGGTCGAAGTACGAGATGTCTCCGGTAGCGGTTGGCATAGCCGTACCGACGAGGGCCGAGAGGTAAAACCCGACGGACGGATGAGGCTCGCGTTCGAAGGGTGGGCCATGGAGTACGCGCTACTGGGCTGGCCGGAAGACGGTCCCACCCTTCGACTGGACCACGAGCAGTTCAGCTACGCGGGGAAGTTCGTGATGTCGAACACGGGAAAGGCAGTGGCGCGAGTCGAAAAAACGGGCGACGAGAACGCTGTCGTCGCCGCAATCGCGTTCAACGAAGACCGCACCGACGACGAGACGACGTGGCTCAGATACGTGACGGTCCGGTTGGACCGACGCGGGGAGGGTATCGGCCCGAAACTGGTGCGGTTTACGACCGAGCAGGTTCGTGACCGAGGTTACCAGCGCGTTCGCATCGCGGTGAACAACCTGTTCGCGTTCCAGGCGCTCTACCGGGCGGGATTCGGCTTCACTGGCGAGGAGACCGGTATCGCCGAACTCGTGCTGGAGTATCCGGCAGAACGGTCGCGGGAGGCCTATCAGGCCGGACTGGACGTGTTTCGGGAGCGCGAGCTTTCGGCGGAGGAGGCGGCGTTTCTGGCAGAGAAAGACGGAAACGAGCCACCGTCGGTTTCGAACGACACGTAACGCAGTGACATCCTCGCCCGCCCTAAAGGGCGGGGCTTCCTACAAGGGAAGTCTTACAGAGGTTTCAGGACTGAAACGTCGCAAGCGTCGTCTGTCCGGGTTGCGGACTCGGCATGCGGTGTCCTGTGACACTGTCACAAGTGCTCCCCTCCTGTGGGGTGTCATCGCCCGTCGGTTTTAGCGACAGGCTCTCACCCCACGGGTTGACGCGACCGGCGATGTTCGCCGCCGCGTTAATATCAGCTTGA
>NZ_JBPEHH010000023.1:0-62723 GCF_054177595.1 Haladaptatus ordinarius
GCACAGGGAGCAGACACCGTTGCAGAAGGCCCACAACGCACGAATGAACGATGACTACAACCAGCGCTGGATGAGTGAAACCGGCTTCTCGCAGTTGAAGCAAGACGACGGCGAGAAGCTCCGCTCCCGGAGCTGGCACGGCCAGTTCCGGGAGCTAACTCGCAAGTGCATCGTGCATAACCTAACGCAGGCGGCGAGTTAGGGCTCGCCGCCTGCTCCCCTTTTCCGGACATATCCGGGAGAGGCATCGCCGTCGTCACCGGAACAACGGAGCAAGGTACCATAGTTTTGACTCATCAGCAATTGCTGTGACTGACAGCTACTGCATCTTCTGAGGTCGAAAAGCCGTCTCTAACGCCGTGAAATTGTAGATCAGCAACCCCACCCCGATGCCGTCTTGCGTTCAACAAGGCAACAAAGAAACAAGATATGAACAACATTCCGACTTATGGTCTAACAGCGATTTTAGAGCCATCAAGAGCGGTATAGTGTCGCTAAGGAGTGTAAATTCCCTGATTTTCAAGCAGCTGTACCAGTGACATCAAAGAGTGGTATCTGCCGGGTTTAGTATGACTTGCATTCAAAGACAGTACATAAAGAGGGTTCCTCATTGTTCTACTCTACTGTAGCAACGTGCAACTGATCGGGATGCAATGCAGTCCTCCGAACCTACCAAAATCATGGTCACCACATCAACTGCTGACAGTCAATCCGGCGAACTGTGCGAGAACTGTGATGCGATGACGCCGCACCAAGTGACGATCGAGATCGTTACCGAGAACGAGGAGAATTCAAATGCAGCGTTCTCCCGAGAGCCCTATCGTGTCACGGAGTGCCAGCAGTGTGGCACCACGAGCAAACAGCGCGCAAACAACATGTAGAGTGGTGATGATTCATGTCAAGAGCGACTACGCCGAAGCAAACAAAGTCACGAATCGCAGATACACAATGTCAGAACTGTGGGAGTTTCGTCACCCGTGATTTCGCACGCGTCTTTGGTGATAATCAAAACACCGTCCACGGGTGTTTAGACTGTATGAATGGCACCGACGTGAAGAATGGCCAAGCAACCCACTGATAACAGATTAGATAATCATCACATGATATCTGGAAAAGCGACCGGAGATCCCGGAAGCACAACCGACGAAGAAACCGACCAGAGGCTTTCGGAGACAGAAATCAATGAATTGCTTGCGAACCGCCGGCGACGAATGATCCTTTCGTACTTACAAGTACAGGACGGTCCGGTCGAAATCGAATCGCTAATCGAACACCTCACGTACCAAGAATTGGAGGGGTGTTCAGGTGACACACCAACTCGGCTCTTCGAAGAGATTTCAGAGACTGTCTGGAGCGATCATTTGCCACTACTCGCTGAGCACGATGTCATTAAGTATGATCGGGAGAGCGGAAAAGTGAGTGGATGGACTAATGTCGGCCAGCTCACGCACCGCCTGCAAGAGTACAACAGCTAATTGTCATCAGTGGAATACATCGGTCATCAACTCAGTCTGGTATCTGACAGTAGGAATTAACGCTAAAAAACGGGAGTCTCGGAGTTGGTTCACTACTGCTTATGATTTTAGGTGGCAGAAACCCGGCTTCGTGGTGTTTTGAAACCAGGTCTGGCATGTTTCTAAGGAAGGAGCCTTAGTCCACGCGTCAGTACTGAAATCGGATTAGTCAGCGTGTGAGGGGGCGGAGTGCGTTGCGTTCTTGGTTTCGGTCTGTGGCGTCGACATCGGGGACGAGTCCCGGAGTGGGCGCGGCGAGCGGAGGGCAACGATAGCCAGCCAGATACTACCGGTGAGGAGTGCGCCGAGAGCGGAGAGTGCCATATCCATGGTGAAGAACGCGGTTGCATAGACGAGGCCGATCACCGCAGAGGGGAAGCTCGTGCTGAAAGGGACGTTTGCCATAGAGTCGCGGAGAGTAGGGAGGAGAGCAATGAGAGAGAAGACGTTTCCAGCAAGGAAGACAAAGTCTTGCCACATCATTGTCGACCACCTTGGTTTCTGGATGCTGCGAGTTGTGTTTGAGTTGCTTTCTGTTTCATCACTACTGGGTAGGAGATGGATACGGAAAAAACTTACTCAGTTCCGTGTAAATATTTCGTGAACAGTTACCACACTAGGTGATCACACAGCAAAATCTCTCAGAAGTAGATGATTATAATAGGCGTAAGGGATGATGTACACCACTCAACACGACAGCTATGATAGATAACGAACCACCCCACCTACCGTGAAATCGGCGAACACTTGCTGCGCATACTCGTAAAGTTTTGTTAAATACGCATCACGAACTCTGCACAGATTGAGACGAGGGTCCCAGAGCCATTGCACTGCCGCTTAGATGCGAAATTTCAGCCGAATAGCTTATAATAATATGTCTACACATACGTCAATATTTTGCAATAACCAGGCGTACTCAGGTCACCTATACATGGGTTTTTGGGTCTCCAGCCGCTATCGGCCCGCATGTTCGTTGCGACGTTTTCACTCCCAGCACAGGGGTTCGCCCTTGGGCACACGCTCGAGGCCGCACCAGACATGGCGGTCAAAGCCGAGCGCGTCGCCGCTCATGGCACCGTCTGGGTCATGCCGTGTCTGTGGGTAACCGGTGGCGATTTCGACGCTTTCGATGCAGCGCTAAACGCTGATCCGACAGTTGAGAGAGTCATTGAAACAGAAGCATTTGATGAGGAGACGTATTATCAAGTGGAATGGAGTGACTCAGTCGCCCAGTTTGTTGATGCCCTCATTGATACCGAAGGCTCGGTACTCAATGCCGAAGCGCATGACGGCACGTGGGAGCTCCGAATTCGCTTTGCGACGCGGGAGCAACTCGATATCTTTCAAGACTATCTCTCGCTCCAGGACCATCCGTATCGATTGTTGAATCTCATTGAGCCGCGATTCCCCCGACAAGAGCGAGCACAACTCACAGCAGCCCAACGCGACGCGCTTGTCGCTGCCGTCGAACAAGGCTACTACCGCGTTCCTCGTGATATCGCATTAGAAGACCTGGCGGACTCACTGGATATTTCTCGCCAGGCTACGTCAGAACGACTTCGTCGAGGCATCGAACAGCTCGTGACGACTGTTCTTATCGAACCTGAAAACGTGTAATCAATTTCTCGGTAGTATATCATTGGTGTTCGGTTAAGCACTGGATCGCCTCATGAAGGCTTCAGCCACTCGTTCGCTGAGTAAGAGGCGTGATTTCTCTGGTTGGCGGGCGTCACGAAACAGCAACTCCGACAAGTTCGGCGGTGGATACCCCAACGACTGGGCCAACTCTTCGAGGATGAGCTGGGCGAGTGACCGGAAGGTCCTCGCCCAGCGTTCCCGGGGGAACACCGTCTCAGGGAACCGCTCCTGGAACACGCCGAGCAAGGCTCTGCTGACCGTTAGCGTCAGCAGAGCCGCCACAACCAGTAACTCAACGATCACTGGATTACTCGTCTGGAACGTCTCCAACCCGTACAGCGATTTCAGCTCCCGGAACAGCAACTCCACCTCCCACCGCAACCCGTACAGCGCCGCGACCTGTCGGGGGGTGAACTCGTCAGGCAGGTTCGTGACGTACAGATGGTAGTCGTCGGTGTCCTCGTTGCGGACACCGACGACACGAAACTCCACCGTGTCAGTTGACTGCTTCCCAGCGTATGACCGTCGCTTGAACGTGAGTTCCACAGTCACGTCGACGATCTCTCGTGTGAGATCACCCAGAACATCCTGGAGGCGACGTCCTGGCAAGGAAATGGCGCGCCCGCGCCATTTCCGCCGCTTCCCGACGATCAACGGGTTCGCGTTCGCCTTCAGCCGCGTCAGAAAGAACCCGCCGTTTTCCTCGATCAACGCGAACCGGCGGAAGCTGTAGAACCCCAGATCGAACAGCAACAACCGGCCTCGCAGCCAGCTCCCCGTGCGGAGCTGGCTGCTCTCGTGGGTGCGTTCGTCGGTGAGCTGGAACTGTTCTAGCGTCTGTGTCGTCGTGTTATGCACGAGGTGAAGCTTCGCACCGGATTGATCTGCGTGAGTCGCTGGAAACTCGCTGAGGAGCCGATGCAACCGGAAGACGGTTGCATCGGCGATCAGCACCTCACGGAACAACTCGAACCGTGGCGCGATCATATGGGGAACCGCGACCTCCTCGAGAGCGTGCTCGAGGAGGTCGCTCAACAGGGCACCAAGTGCCGGTGTGAACCGGTCGTAGAAGCTGGAGCGAGCAACGGTCTGGTTGGTCGCGGCGGCGTAGGCCCGCTGAAACCCGGCGATAGTACGGGCTTCGCCGTCGACGGCGAAGCCCATGATGAGCGTCCAGACAAGCATCGTGATGTCGATTGTCCGGTGGCGTTGGACGACATCGCGCTCCGCGCGATGTCTTCGATAAGCGCTACTGGAAAGAGGGAAGTCAGTCGCCGTCGTATGAGTGTTGGAGAGAGTTCTGTTAGCACAACCTCTCTCTACGCGGTTTCTGAAGATGACCTTATCAAGACAGCACCGTCTGCCGGTTTCGCTCCTTAACCGAACACGGATGGTACAGCGACCAACGAGGCGGATGTTCCCAGCAGTGAACGCCAGCCTGACGTCAACGTTGAGGCTCAGATTCTGTTTGTCGAGCTCATCCTTGAGGTGTTGGGAGAGGATTCGGCCGGCTTTGAAGCGGCCGTGGAGGTCTGTGATATCTGAGAGGCCGAGCTTTGAGAGGTAGAGTTGCCGCTTGCACTGGCCGATTCGATGCGCAGAGTACGTCTGAAAGTCGAAGGTCGTGGTGTCGCTCAGCGTGGCGGATTGGATGACGTGCTCGGCGAACTCCCAGCCTGGGTCATCCATCTCCGGTGTCGAAGTAGTGCGGTTCTTCGTCTGGCATGTTCGTCCGGACGAACTCCACCTCGTGGCCGGTGTTCTGTTCGTGCAAGTGGCCCCATCCGAAGACGCCGTCGGCGTTGATCCCGACCCGCACTTTTCCACAATTAGGGTCTTGGCAGCAGGGGTGATACCGTTCCATGCGCCGCAATTCTCTGTCTTCTCTAAAGACCGTTGCAGGGTGATTTCCATTTCCGATTCCGGTGCACGGTCGGTGCGCGTGAGACTACTGTCCGGGAACCCCGCATTCGCACCCAGATGAGCGCTGGAATCTCCCTCTCGATCCACGCCTGGTGAACTATCCTTTAAGTACTCCTGTCCTAAATTCTAGAATAAAGGACACCCATGTGCCTCGACCCCACCCGCGACGACGGCATGCGCGTCTGGCTCAGTGCCGACGAGATGGAACAACTCATCAACGAGGCCGACGGCCATCAACAGAAGATCGCGTTCCTCCTCGCCGGGCGGTGTGGCCTCCGGCGAAGTGAGATCATGCAGGTCTGTCCGAAAGACTTCGTCACGGGCTGCGTACGATCTGGATAGTCGAAATATATATTAACCTAATAACGAATAGAATAAATATGCCCCACTGTGATAATTGCGGATCGTTTGTGACCCGACAATATGTCCGTGTGTTCACACCAGATGAAGTCGAGAAACCTCGTGTCTGTCCGTATTGTGAAGACATAGTTCGAGATGGAAATGAGATACGGCAAGCACGCTCTGCGCGAAGAAATTCATGATAAAAAAGAAGGGAGTCCGGTAGCCATCGACGAGAAACGTAGCATTCGAGAGATCATCAGTACCTCACGAAGTTCCGTAGTGAAGTCCTGTTGAGGCTGGACTCAGAAGCGAACGTGAGATTGGGATCGCTTCTAGATGGTTTCGTTCGTAGTTGAGCAGGGCAGTTCCATACTCTCCAGCATGACACCCTTCCGTACGAGATAGACGGACTGGAAGACGCGCTCGAGGAGCCCTACGCATATTGTGGGCAGGCGACGGACGGTGTCGTTCCTGACGGGTAGGTGGCGTGGATTGTCCCCGAAGGGTGACAACCGATACCACTATCTTCACGAAACAGGTACGTACCGTCGATATGACAGCCGAAATCGTGAACGATGTATACGACATCACGTGTCTCGACGAACCGGCCGGGAAGCGGTATCGCGCGTTTCTGTTCACGGCGAGGACGCCAACGCTCTTCGACGCTGGGCTTGAGAGCACCACGGACGCCCTCATCGAGGGGATCGACTCGATTGGCGTCGACCCAGAGCGGTTAGTGATCACCCATGGCGACGGCGACCACATCGGAGGCTTCGACCATGTCGTCGAAAAGTACGGTGTGGAGACGTGGGTTCCCAAGCAACTCGCCGTCGAGACCAAACATGAACCCGATCACCGCTACGGTGACGGCGACACTATCGGTCGATTCACGGCCGTCCATCTCCCTGGGCACGAGCCAGAAAACCACGCCCTGATCGATCGAGACGCCGGAATCGCAGTTCTCGGTGACGCCCTGTCGGGAGCCGACCAACGAGGACTCCCGTCCGGGTACTTCCACCTCCCGCCAGCCGTCTATTCCCAGGATCTAAATCAGGCAGAGGAAAGCCTCAAACGGCTTCTGGACTACGAGTTCGACGTCGGGTTGGTGTACCACGGATCGTCGGTCACAGAGGACGCACGTGCGAAGATCGACCGATACGTGAACTTTCCTGGGAAGTAGTCTCGCGAACTAGGATTCGACTAGTCTTCCATGTTATCAACGGCTCTCTCCGCTGATCCGCACGAAGACGGTCGCATTCGTTTAGCCACACCCCCAGGGTGGTTGTCGTAGAATAGCCACGAAACGTTCTACCAGTTCGTACCGACACACGGCGTCCGAAAACTCGACCGCGACCCACACGGAAACGTTTCGGCCAGCGCCGTCACCATCGACGGAGAGGACGTCGTGGAGGAATGTCTCGTCCACGGAGCCACCAACGGTGGGGCAGACGTCTACCAGTTCTCCGGCCGGTTGTCGTACGTGAACTTCACCGGTCCAGGGTTCCAGGACGGAACTGTCGAAGTGTATCTCGACGGGCAACCGGTCGACCCGGCGCGATTCCAGCGCGGGACGCCGCCGAAGAGTGACACCGATACCGACTGCGCCGGACAGAGCCGGCAACGACGGTCAGAGCTCGTCTTGGAACCGACCGAGAGTACGCAAACGGCAGTCGTGGACATCCAGGTCCAGGGCCGACTACTCGACACACCATCCACACAGCGGTCGATACGCGTGGTCGTGACCGGAGTCGAGGAGGCGACCGTCGTTCCCTTCACGGAGGGGTTGGTCTGCGTCGAGGTGAAACGGGGTGACGTGAACATCCAAATAAAAGCGCGAACACGAGGGCGTCGCTAATTTCAGGAACCGATAGACTGCGCTTCGACGTGGCAAGCTACGCAGACGGAACACCGGATGTGACTCACGGAATCGGGACTGGCATTCGAATCACAGCACACCATCGAATCACCGCACGCTACCGTCCACAGTCACCCGCGCTACATCGTTAAGTGCCAACACAACGAATTCGGCGCTATGCCCGACACAACGCTCGACACCGAGGCACAGCAGCGATTCCCGGTTCCCGACTACGACGAACTACCCGACGACCTCCGCGAGCGCATCGATACGGAGGCCGAACGCGCGGGGTTCACGCCGAACGTGTTCGCCGCACTCGCGTACAAACCCTCCCACTTCCGCGCGTTCATGGCCTTCCACGACGCGCTCGTCGACGACACGTCGCTCGACCGCGAGGAGGTGGAGATGATAATCGTCGCCGTCTCCGGGGTCAACCACTGTTACTACTGCAACGTCGCCCACGGCGCGCTCGTCCGCATCTACGCGAAGCACCCGACGCTCGCCGACCAGCTGGTGGCGAACTATCGACAGGCAGACGTGAGCAAGAAACGGATGACGATGCTCGACGTGGCGGTGAAACTCACCGAACGCCCGACGGAGGTGTCCGAGACCGACTTGCAACGACTGCGCGACGTCGGCTACACCGACGAGGAGATCTGGGACATCGGAAGCGTGGCGGCCTTCTTCAACTTCTCGAATCGGATGGCGACGTTCGCCGACTGGCGACCCAACGACGAGTTCCACACGATGGGTAGAGAGTCACGGGAGTAAGAGTCGTCCACCGATGCGACTGTTTCGACGGTCGCCACGACTCGTCTCCGACGGACGGCCCGAATGGAGGCTTTCGACCGTTCGCAATCTCGAACGTGACGTAGTCGCTGCCATCCGCAATCGGTTCTGAGTCGTGGTTACGAGCCACCGACGACGGGCCAGTCGTTCGAAAACGCGTAGCCTTTCTCCTGCCGTTTCCGGAACGGTTGAGTGACCCGCCTCGGTACGACTACGTAGTGAGGAGACAGCTGTTCGGAACGCTCTGTGGGTTGGTCTTCCTGATGAACTTCGGGCGAACCGTTTTCGCACCACTGCTGGAGCCGCTAATGGTCGCCTTCGGGGCTGACAAGGCGACCGTCGGCGTGTTAGTCTCGCTGGTGTGGCTCGGAACCGCGATTGCGCGCATTCCGACGGGATACGTCCTCACCCATCTTCCTCGTCATCGTGTCGTCCTCGCAACTGGCGTCGTTTTGGCCGGTGCATCGGTGTTCATCGCGGTCGCGAATTCTCTCGTCTTATTGCAAGCGGGGACGTTTCTACTCGGCCTGGCCAGCGGCGCGTACTTCGTCGCTGCGGTTCCGCTCATCGCGGAACTGTATCCGAATGCAGTCGGACGAACCGTCGGCATCCACGGCACGGCGGCTCAACTGGCAGCGGTTCTCGCACCGACCATCGTGATTGGACTCCTGTTCGTCTCCTCGTGGCGAACGGTATTCGTCGTCCTGGCGGTGGCCGCAGTCACGGTCAGTGTTCTCCTGACGACCGTCGTTCGAGGTTCACAGTTCGCCGACGACGCCGTTCCCGACCGAATGTTTCTCCGCTCCGTGCGGTCTCACTGGCGACTCATCGCGACCGGACTCCTGATGGTCAGCGTCGCCGGGTTCCTGTGGCAGGGACTGTTCAACTTCTATGTCTCGTATTTGGGAGCGGTCAAAGGGATGTCGAACGCGACGGCGAATCTCCTCCTAACCGTCGTGTTCGCGGCCGGATTACCCGCATTCTGGTTCGGCGGCCGACTCGCCGACCGGCTGCCACACGTTCCGTACATCCTGGCGATTTTATCAGGGTTCGGTGGCTCGGTGGTCGTGTTGACCCGCGTCGACGGCCTCCTCCCGGTGCTCGTCGTTTCGATTGCCATCGGGTATTCCATCCACAGCCTCTTTCCCGCGTTAGACACCTACTTTCTCGATTCGCTTCCAGACGAGAGCCGTGGCGCCACGTACGCGGCGTTCTCCGGCCTCTCTCTGTTGGTCGAGGCGAACGGCACCGCGTTCGTCGGAACGACGACGGACGCCGGATACCGATTCGACGTGGTCTTCGGCGGATTGTCGTTGCTCGTCGGGTGTGTCGTACTCGTACTCGCAGGGCTCTACGCGACGAATCGACTGCCGGGTGCGAGTTGGCGCGAGGACATCGGCCGCTGAGAGAGCGCCCGGCGGCGTCCGCAGAGAGGCGAGTGTCAGCACACCGAATACTTCGACGGACTCAGCGCCACGACCCCGGTCGTGACCGATGGGATGGTGCTCGTCGCTTCGTCGCCCCACAATCTCGACCCCGTCTGGCTCGAATCGGACGGGTACACCCGGGACGAGATTCTCTACAGCCTCCAATCGACCGACGAATCGGGTGACAGTTCCGAGGACGACGACACCGACGAGGACTCGGACGAAGACGAGTCCAAAGAAGACGGGTCGAAAGACGAATCCGAAGGAGATGATTTCAACGGAGACGAATCGGACGAGGACGGTCAGCAAGAGAAGGACGAAGACGACGACTGCTGACTGGCGAGCCGTGGCAACCTCTTTTTGACGGTCTGAGTGCGGTCGAATCGTCGACCCGACTGTCGTCAACGGGTCGGTAGGCCCGCTAGCTGTCCCCTGCGGCGAACGCCGCGTTTCCGATGGGAGGCGAAGACGAACCTTAACTCCCTGGCAACGAGACAGTCGCTATGGAACCGGACGACAATCACCGCGGCTGGGCCGAACGTTCGGGCAAGTTTTCGCCCGCCCACTACGCCCGTATCGGTCCGAACGAGGTGAGTGAGACCCTCGCAGCCGTGTTCGAGTACTACGTCCGTGAGGACGCCGCAATCCTCGAAGTCGGCTGCAGCTCGGGCCGTCATCTCGCTCACCTCCGCGACGACGGATTCGAGAACCTCACCGGTATCGACATCAACGACGAGTCGTTCGACGTGATGGCCGAAGCGTATCCGCAACTCGCGACGACGGGAACGTTTCACACGGGTGCTATCGAGGAGGTACTTCCGGAGTATCCCGACGGTGCGTTCGACGTCGTCTACTCGGTGGAAACGCTACAGCACATCCACCCCGAAAACGAGTGGGTGTTCGAAGAGCTGGTTCGCGTCACGAGCGACCTGCTCATTATAGCCGAGAACGAGGGGAACAGTCCACAGCGCGGCCGGGAGGGTACCGAAGTGAGCTACGTCGACAACGACTTCCCGCTCTACTACCGGAACTGGAAGCGAGTGTTCTCGGACCTGGGGCTCGCCCAGCTCGTGTGCGAACCGAGCAAGCGTGACACGGTTCGCGTTTTCCGGGTGCCCTGAGGAGGTCGGAACTGCCTCGACGTCGGTGGCCCGAGCGCAACGGACCCGACCTCCTCGTCCCGAAGTTCGGATTCGCTCGAAACGTGAAGGTGGGGAGCGGCGACTGCGACGTCGTGGTCGTCTACGATTACCGACCCCCGTCGGTGGCCTCGCCGCCTTTCGTCGCGTCGTCGAGGCCGTCGTCGGTCTCTCGAATCGGCGTCGGGCCGACGTCGAGACCGGTGGTCGGTTCCTCGCCGCGGAGTTGCGGGACGACGACCTGAAGGAACTGGACGACGACGACCATCACCAGCGGGCCGAGGAAGATACCGTACCAGCCGAACAGTATCGGGCCGAGCAGATACGCGAACATGACGAGCGACAGGTGGAACATCTTCCCCGAGAGGTACGGTCGGATGTAGGTTCGAACGACGTTGTCGAACGCGAGGGTCATGAACAGGAAGAACACGACGGGGTACCAGAGGGCGGTCGGGTCGCGTTGAATCGCTCCGAGTACGAGGAACGCCGCGATTGCGAGGTAGACGACGGACCGGCCGACCAGCGGCACGAGCGTGAAGATACCCGTGACGACCGCCAGCAGCACCGCCACCGGGATGAGGAGGTTTGCCGGCGCGAAGAAGTTGAACACGTTGTAGATGATGGCGGTCAGAATCATGATGACGAAGATGGTCAGCGTGTATCCGAAATAGATGGAGTTCAACCCCGCGTCGACCGCCTGAAGATAATCGACGGACAGTGCGTCGTCGCCGAGAATCTGTTCTTTGCCCCACCGGGCGAGGCGCTGGTCCTCGACCAGGAGGAAGAAGGCCAATAGCAAGGAAAGAAACAGCATGAAGACGCTCGATGCGGCGGCACCGACGATGGTTTGCACTTCAGTGAGCACCGCTTGCACCGACGGATCTTCGAGTGTGGTCGTCGTCTCTCGTATCAGCTGATCGGGGTCGTCCGGTACCGTCCCGGCGTCTATCGGTGACTGTTCGAGGAACTGTGCCGCCGTGTCCGAACTCGCGAAGGTGGCCAACTGTCCGACCGCTATCGAGAGGAACACGCCCAGAAACAACACGACTGGGACGACGATGAGAAGTAGCGCGAGTGCAGCAGAGAGATTCCCTCTCCCGATTCGATTCCGAAGCCGACGGTTGATCGGGCGGGCGACGTAGTAGACGAACACCCCGAACACGACCCACGGCAGGAACGTGAACGCGACGGCGGCGATGACCCCGAACACAATCAGACCGGCAATCCACCACTTCAGACCCGGCCGCACGATACGGATTCGCGTCGCTTCTGGACTCCCCCCACCCATAGCCATGTGGTATCATAAAACACCGATAAAGTTAACTCTGCCCGAAACTATCCGGATACTGACTTTCGGGATGCGAACGATGGCGACTCGAACGCCTCAGGCTCGTTCCGGCACGTCTCGAAGACCCGGGTGTCGACTCACTTCGGGAGCCGCTGCTGGTGGGTGTCGTGACCCATCGGTTCTCGGAGAGCCTCGACGAGCGAGACTCCCCATCACACGCCCGAGAGACCTCGCACGATGTGTTCGCGAAGCGCTCCCGTCGCGACAGACCCGGTGACGTGACCCTTGTTCAGGACAGTCGGTGACAGCCCCTCGTAACTCGGTCGCTGTCGGTCGTGCTCGATGATTCGGTCGTAGCGTGCGAGGAGTGGGAGACAGTCGTCCGCCTCGACGGCGGTGAACTCCGCCTCGAAGTCCAGCACGTCACGGAGTCGTTCTGGCCGTCTCCGTGCCGATTCTGCGGTCAGCTTGCGGTACGCGGACGAGACGAACATCTCACCCAGTGCCGCGCCAGCGAAAATCGGGAGGTAACGGTCGACGGAGTCGAAGCAGGTCCGGTGGAGGTTGACCGCCCAGCCACCGAGGCTGATGCCCGAGGCGAAGACCGGACTCCCGGTTCGTTCGCTCGCCCGTGTTGCGAGCGCCTCGACGAGGCCAGCCGAGGTCGCGAGCATCCCGACGAAGTTCTCGAGTTCGCCCATCGCCCTGGCGTAGTCCATATTCGACCCGGCGTGGAACGGCGCTCGAACGGCGACGATGTTGGCCGGAATCTCCTCGTCGGTCGAGACGAACAATCGTCGAAACGAGTTCGTATCGAAGCGGCCGAAGTCGAACGGTCGTTCGCCACTTCCGTGATGGTAGACGAGTGTGGGGTAGTCCGGACCGAGCCACTGCCAGGGCATATACGCCGCCTCGAACTCTCCGACCGGCGTTTCGGCGGTGACAGTCCGCTGTCCAGCACGACTGAGATTGTCGACACTGACCGCTGTGTCGGTCGCCACGTCCACCAGCGGCGGCGAGTCGAGCGACCGAGCGAAGAACTTCGCGTCGCCCAGGAGATATTTGCTCAGTTCGACGGTTCCGACGTCGAGGAGTTCGTGGACGTTCATCATCGTGTTCGGTTTTCGGAACTCTCCGCGTTCCACTTCTACCTGCTGGCGTTCGTGACCGTCACCGGCCAGCGGTAGCAAAACGCTATCTGCTTTTTCGACCGATATGAGGTCGTGGCTCTCGCGTGCCACGGCGAGATGCGACCACGACCCGCCGGCGAACAAAGTCGACGTGCTGTTGCTCTGGTTGCTTCCGGTCAGTTGGGTCGTCTTCGACCTAGAAGAAGTCGCCACTATCGAAGTGTGGTCCAGTCGCCTGGAGAGTGCCGGACGAGACGACGGGTCCGCTCTTCGACAACGACCGTCTAGACGCTCACGGGAGAGACGGCGTGTGTAACCGACCCCGTGTATTCACCCGGGTCTCGGGGGCGGAATCTCCCCACGACGGTCACACCGTCCAGAACAGATCGATGGCCAGCGGTGTCACCACCGTCAACAGTAGCTGGAGGGGAGCACCGACCCGGAAGTAGTCGGTGAAATGATAGCCGCCCGGTGAGTAGACCATGAGGTTGGTCTGGTAGCCGATCGGCGTCATGAACGCCGTCGAACCGGCGAAGGTCACGCCGAGGGCGAAAGCGAACGGATCCGCACCGATTCGGGCTGCCGCATCGATGGCGATGGGGAAGACGAGGACGACGCTGGCGACCGGTGTAATCACGTTCGCCAGCAGGCCCGTCAACAGGTAAAAGAGCGCGAGAACGGCCACCGCCGGAAGGATGTCCGCGACACCGACGATCAACCCACCGAGGAACTCTGCGCCCCCCGTCTTCTGCATGGCAAGTCCAAGCGGGAAGACGCCCGCGAGCAGAAAGATGATTTCCCAGGAGACGGACTCGTACGCGTCGCTGGGGTCGACGACGCCCGAGACGACCATCGCGACGACGCCTCCCAGCGCGGCGATGGAGATGGGCAGGAAGTCGGTGGCCGCGGCGGTGACGACGCCGACGACGATTCCTGCAGCGACGACGGCATCCCACCCGAGCGGCGGCGTCTCACGGGGGCCGTTCATGTTTGCCTCCTCGGTTATCACCAACTCGCTGGATTTGTGAATCGCCTCGACAGACGAGCGGGTGACGTGCAACAGGAGTGCATCCCCTGGTGAGAACGTAACCTCGGGCAACCCTTCGTGAATCATCTTCCCGCTCCGGCGAATCGCGAGCAGAGTGTCGTCGAACCGGTGTCGGAACTGGCTGTCGGCGATGGTACGACCGACGAGCGAGGAATCCGACGGAACGACCACCTCGAGGAAGGTTCCCTTTCCCTGGGGCTCCGAGAGTTCGTCTTCGGTGACGAGCGCGCGAGGAAGTCGGCGTAAACCCGCCTGCTCGACGAACTCTCTGTGGACCTCCTCGCTGGCGCGGAGGGTCAACACGTCACCGGCTGCTATCTCCCTGCCAGTCGAAGGCGTCACGAACGTCCTGTCGCCACGGACGATCTGGAGCACGTCCAGGTCGAGACCGTAGTCTGCGACTGCTTCGCCGCCGACGACGCCGATAAGGGGTGAGTTCCGCGGGACGTACACTCGCCAGAGGTACCCGTCGAGGTCGTACTTCTCGGTGAGGTCGACGGCGTGGATTCGTTCCGGGAGCAGGTGTTGGGAGACGGTCATGAAATAGATGCGTCGTGATTCTCATTCATCGGTCGAGGGCATCGCAAACAACGTAACGGGCCGTGAACGACGGGTCGGGACCGCGGTCACTAACCGACACCACTCACACGTCGAAACCGGACGATACTTCCGGCAGTCTGTCTACCCCCTCCCATCGGCGACGGGGTTCACATCGACCGACGAGACAAGCGGCGAGGGTGACAACCTCACGACCGTACATCGTAGCGCTCCGGTCATCCGCCACCCGCGACGAGCGCTCACGACTGGCAAACTGTCGAAACGAGACGGGTAGTCGTCTCTCTGCGGTCGACGTGGACCACTCCCTCTCGCTTTGCTACGTGATACAGGCCAAGTCGTATCCTGATGTGAACTGCCCCACGGTTCAATTCCGAGGCACTCGCCTTTTAATTCTGTAGAACCAAAGTCTCGCATGTCGCGATACGAGGCTTCCTTCGAGATAAACTCGAAATCCGATTCGTATGCGAATCGGCGACTCCTGGAGAAAGCGTACGATACGATTCGAGAAGAGTCCCAAAGCGTCCAAGAAGACACAGACGACGAATCTGAACTCATTCGAGAGTTCAAATCACTTCGAGACGCTGCGAGGCAACCAGCGGCAGGGAAACTGACGATAGTCTACGAACAGTACGACGAATTCGACGACTGATCTGTCGGCGTATCTCTCGTGGCGAGGGACATCGAGTTCGTCCTCACGAGGGGTCGTCGACGCTGCATCCGTGACTCCTCGTGACGCCGTTCGTGACATCGGGGATGGCGCCACGCCAACGTGGATACCTACTGTCAGATATACTATAGAACGTTCGGCGGAGATACGAGCCCTTTTCCCTCGCTACGACCTTATTTTAGTATGTCTTTCCTTGTAGCCCCGCAAGCAATCCAGAGTGGGGCTTCGACTCAGGTGACGGGTGATATGCTCGTCGTCTTCGCGCTCATTCTCCTCGCGCTCGTTCTGTTATGCGACCGAACGGTTCCCAATCGACGTCACTGCCATCCTGGTGATGGTCCTGCTGATGGTCCTCGAACCGTGGACGCAGATTTCAGCGCGCGAGGGTATCTCTGGCTTCTCGAGCCCAGCCACCATCACCGTGTTGGCGTTGCTCATTCTGAGTACCGGCGTCAATCGAACCGGCATCGTCCAGACGCTCGGACGGAAGATGGCGTCGTTCGCCGGTACCGACCGGCGGAAGCAACTCGCCGCGACCATCGGCGTTACCGGCCCGGTCTCGGGAGTCATTAACAACACGCCGATCGTCGCGATACTGGTTCCGGTCATCGCTGACCTCGCACACGAAGGGAATACTTCTCCGTCGAAACTGCTCATGCCGCTATCGTTCGCCTCCATGCTCGGCGGGACGCTGACGCTCATCGGGACGTCGACGAACATTCTCGCGAGCGATATCGCAGCCCAGATTGGTTCGGAGTCGCCCGGTCTCGGCCTCCGCGCCTTCTCGATGTTCGAGTTCACCAAACTCGGTGTCATCGTCTTCGCGGTCGGTGCCGTCTATTACGCTCGCGACGTGAACCTCAAGGGGGCACTCTGATGTTAGACCCCGACTGGACCGTCCTCGTACCGGTAGAGATAATCGAAGGGGAGACCGTTCCCGAAGCGGTCATCGAGCTCCTGTCGACGCTCCCCGTCGTCGTGCTCGGCTATCACGTCCTCCCCGAGCAAACGCCGCCGGGACAGGCGCGCATGCAGTTCGAAGAGCAGGCGCAGACGAAACTCGACGACCTCGCCGTCGCGTTCCGCGAGGCTGGCGGTGACGCCGAGACGCGGTTGGTGTTCACCCACGACGAAGAACAGACGCTGAATCGCGTCGCCGACGAGACGGGCTGTAGTGCGATTCTAATCCCGAATCCTGCGTCGGCCGTCGAGCGGGTGCTGGTGCCGGTTCGCGGAGAGGTCGACGTCGCGCGCATCGTGACGTTCGTCACAGCCATGGTCGGCGACCGGGACATCGAAATCACGCTCTTCGACGTCACAGCGAGAGACGGTGGTGGCGACAAAGGAAACTCCGTAACCGAAGCGAGAGAGTACCTCCGGAGCCACGGCATCACAGTCGACGTAATCGAACGGGACGGGAGCGTCACGAACACACCGGTCCAGGCCATCGCGACGGCGGCCGTGGACCACGACGTCATCGTCATGGGTGAGAGCGCCCCCTCCCTACGGACGTTCCTCTTCGGGGAGACCACCGAGAAGGTCGCTGCGCGCTCGCTCGGGCCAGTAATCGCCGTGCGTCGTGAGCGTGACAGGGAGACGGCCGAGAACACCGACTGAGGTAGCTCACGAGTTCGACCCTGGAGATACCGACCGCCGGATTCGGTTTCTGAAACGAGGTCGAGAATCGCGTCGTCCGCACTTCGTTCGTTGCTGGTGTACACCGAGTGGAGACCGTCCTCGTTACGCTATTCTGTTCGCCCCGTCACGTCTGTCGGGTTCGTCGGGTTCTCCGGTCGTGGTGGGCGAGAAGTCCTCGCTGGACCATCGTGACTGCGGTAGAAAACTACAGACGAACGTCAGGGCCGGAACCAGCAGTAGCCGTACGGAGCGAGCGAGACGTGCAGGTCGTCGCCGTCTTGCCCGAAGCGGGCGTCGCCGAAGACCGGCATTGGGTCGGCGTTCAGCCTCAGCGTGACCGTCGCCGTCTCGTCGGCGAGGTTGTGGACCGCGACGACGGTATCGCCGTGGAGTGAACTCGCGTGGGCGAACACCGCCGGATGCTCCGCGTCGAGGATGGTGCAGTCCCCTCTGGCGAGTTCGGGGAATTCCCCGTGCGTTCGAACGAGCCGACTCGTCCAGTTGAGCAGGGAGTCGGGGTCGGCCCGCTGGTCGGCGACGTTCACTGCCTCGGGGGCAAACTCCTCGTCCGAGACGAGGGGGCGAACGAGGTCGTCGGGGTCGGCGGTCGAGAAGCCGGCGTTCGGTGCATCGGACCACTGCATCGGCGTTCGGACCGCGAAGCGGCCGGGCTGGTTCAGGTCCTCGCCCATCCCGATTTCGTCGCCGTAGACGATAATTGGCGTCCCGGGCAGCGAGAACAGCAGACTGTTGGCGAGTTCGATGCGGTCGCGGTTACCGTCGAGTATCGGCGCGAGTCGGCGACGGATGCCCCGGTCGTAGATGCGCATGTCTTCGTCGGGCGCGAACGCATCGTACACGTCTGCCTGTTCCGCCTCAGTGAGCGCGCCGACGTTGAGTTCGTCTAAGTTCCGCAGGAAGTTCGCCCAGCCAGCACCGGCGGGTGGGTCGGGCAGTTTCTCGAGCACCGAAGCCAGCGGTGCGGACTCACCGCGAGCCAGTGCGAGCGTGAGGTGAGCGTTGAGCTGGAAGTTCAACAGGAGGTGCATCTCGTCGCTGTCGCCGAAGTACTCCCCGAGTTCGGCGGGGGGCCTGTCGGCCTCCGCGAGGAGGACGGCGTCACTGCGCCGCCGGGAGACGAACTCCCGCATCTCCCGCAAGAACCCGTGCGGGTCGTCCAGGCGCCCCTCGGCCATTCCTTTCGTCTGGGTGAGCAACCCGGCGGCGTCGATGCGGAAACCGGCGACGCCGAGTTCCAGCCAGAACCCGAGTATCTTCTTGACCTCTTCCCGTACCGCAGGGTTGGCGACGTTCAAATCCGGCTGGAAGTTGTAGAAGCGGTGGTAGTAGTACGCATCCGCCCGCTCGTCGTACGACCAGACGTGGTCTTCCTCGCCGGGGAAGATGGGTCCGCGGTCGGGACGGAGGTCCGGTCTCTCGTTCGCCCAGAGGTAGTAATCCCGGTACTTCGAGTCGGGGTCCTCGCGGGCGGCCTGGAACCACGGGTGCTGGTCTGACGTGTGGTTCACCACGAGGTCGACGACGACCCGGATACCCCGTGATTCTGCCGCGCGGGCGAACTCCACGAAATCGCCGAGCGTACCCAGCCGGGAGTCCACACCGTAGTAGTCCATCACGTCGTAGCCGTTGTCACGGCCAGGCGACGGGTAGAACGGCAACAGCCAGATGCAATCGACACCGAGCCTGGAGAAGTAATCGAGGCGCTCGGTGAGTCCCTGAAAGTCGCCAATGCCATCGCCGTTCGCGTCCCTGAACGCCTTCAAGTCCACGGAGTAGATGGTAGCGTCCTGGTACCACGAATGCTTTTTCTCTCGCACGACCGCAACCAAGAAGAGAGGGTTGGAAAATCATTTGGCCCCGGTATCGTAACTTTGAACCGACGCCGAGCGTCTCCCAGGCGACGGCGCTACGGGCTGGATGGTGCGGAGCCAAGTCGTTCAGCTCGTGAGGAACGCGACCACGAACAGGACGACGTTGTACGTGCCGTGGGCGAGAATCGAGACGGTCAGGTTCGAGGTCCGCTCGTAGAGCATCCCGAACACGCCGCCCACGGACGCGATGAGCAGGGCTCCGGCCACGATGGAAACGACGTTCCCGGTGTAGTTCGCGAGATGCATCGAGCCGAACAGGAGGCTCGCACCGGCGATGGCCCCTACCGGCCCGAACGCCTGCCGGAGTCTGGTCTGTATCACTCCACGGAAGAGAAACTCCTCGGCGGGTGCGACGAGCACCACCGAGAGGATGGCCAGTCCGAGAAAGAGCGTGGGGTTCGTCGTCCCGGCTTCGGCGATGACGGAGCCGGGAACGAGGTCGAGCAGTGACAGAAGGACCGAGAGACCGACCGCGAGGACGAGCGCGCCGACGGCCCCTCCAACGATGTAACCGACGTCGCGACGGTCGGGAACGGCTATTCGGACCTGAACGTCGGCGTACCGTGCGTAGCCGTACCCCACCGCGAGAAAGCCGAGTTGTCCCGCGGCAGTGAGCACGAGGAGCGAAGAGACGCTCTGAATGTCCCGTTCGAAAAGAAGCACCGGGATTGCCAACGCGACGCCGCCGGCCACCGAAGCGAGGAGTGCGGCGACGGTGAGACCAACCGAGAGCACGAGGATACGTGCCGGACTTTGCGTCTCTCTCGTTTCGCCGGCACCGGATTCCGCATCTGTAGTGATGCTCATATCCGGTTGATAAGTACCCACGTCATATAATCCTGATTACAGAATCTGACACGAATTTTCCTTCTGTTTCGCACCGAACCCTCGAATCATCGACCGAAAAACACGGATTTCCGGTTCACACCGCTGTCTGACGGCTGTAAGGTCCTGCCGAGAGGAATCCGATACGCACCGGCCGTAGGTTGAAGTCTATTTGGAGAGAAATTAAATCATGAAACGGACGTCGCTCACGACCGCGCTCCTCGTTTACACCGTCATCGCGGCTGGCGTGACCATCGTTCCCCTCGCATTCGTCATCGGTCGCGCAATCGTCTTTTTCCTGATCGCCGCCCTATTCGTCGTTTCGATTCTCCACGCCCGCGCCGGAAGCAGTCCGAGCATGTCGATGGAGGCGGCGGCGGGGAGAGCGACTTCACCGAGATAGACGCCGCTCAGTCTCGAATCGACACCTCGTACTCGCTTCCCGGAGACGGCCGGACCGCGCTCACGTTCTACCTCCTCGGAGTCGTCCTGTGGAGTATCGTCGCTGCCGTGGTCGTCGTCTGACCGTCATCCCCGCGCTCTATTCTCGTCGCCGTTCGATTAACGTCGGGATAACAGAAATATAAAGAAACGTGAATCCATCGGTAGGGACAGTGAGGAATCGTCTCGGCCGTTGGCATCGTCGGCACACGGTGTTGATGCTCTGTGTCGTCGGCTACTTCGGCGTTCGATTTATCGAGTTCGTCGTCAGCATCGTCTTCGCCGACATCAAGACTGCACTCGATTTACCGCCTCTCGTCATCGGTCTCGCCGTCGCCGCGAGCACGATCACCTACGCGGCCGTGCAACTCCCGAGCGGTGCCCTCGGAGACCAGTTCGGTGAGCGGTCGGTCATCCTCGCGTCGCTGGGGCTCACTGGGGTCGGGAGTATCGTGCTGGCGGCATCCCCTTCGGGCGTGTTCGTCGTCCTCGGGATGGCACTCGCCGGGTTCGTCAGCGGGGCGTATTACAGTCCGGCGACGTCGCTCCTGACCGATCTGTTCGACGAAACGGGACGGGTGATAGGAATCCACCGCCTCGGAGCACAGTTCGTGGGGTTTACCGGGCCACTCGTCGGGGTCGTCGGTGCCGTGTACGGCTGGCGCGTCGTGCTCCTCCTCGGGGCAGCCGTCGCGTTTCCTGCGCTTGTCGGGTTTCGGTTCTTCGTTCGACCACGACCACCCGTCCAACCCGCGGCGTCGCTCCGTGAGCAGATTTCCCCCGAAACGACGTTCGACCTGCTCTCTCGACCGTCTATCGCATTTACGACGGGGCTCGCAGCAATCGCCCAGTTCGCGGACACCGCGACGTTCTCGTTTCTCCCGCTCCTCCTTCGAGAGTATCACGGCGTTTCGATCGAACTGGCCGGCGTGCTCTTTACGGTGTACTTCGGGGCGGTCACGGTCGGGCAGCCGATTGCAGGGTGGCTCTCCGACCGATTCGGTCGAGATATCGTCACGACCGGTGCGTTGCTCACCGGAAGTGCAGGATTCGTGCTGTTGACCATTCGATGGACGTTCGCCGCGGTCGTCGCGGCCGTCGTACTGGTCGGACTCGGCATGGGATGGGGGCCGCCGGTGCAGTCACGGGCGATGGACCACCTCGACGAAACCGAGCAGGGCGTCGGATTCGGACTCGTTCGAACGGTGTACATCGGGTTCGCGGCGCTCAACGGCATCGTCGTCATGGGGGTCGTGACGCTCTCCGGATGGGGCGCTGGAATCGGTGTCCTCGCCGCTTCACTCGCCATTCCAGCGGTCGCGATAGGGGTGAACCACGTGGCCGGGTGGGGGTTGTAGTCCACGGCTCGACGATGGCGGTCGTTTCTTCGCCACGGCTGGTGTCGTCTCGCAGTATGCGAAGGGACTCGTCTGGAAACGAGCCACGTCAACGGACGCGGTCGTCGGGCAGGACTCGGTCGTCGACGGTCAGTCGGAGAGCCCGCTGTCGGAACGAAACGCGTCGGCGTAATCACGGACGAACTCGCGCATCGTTCGCGGTGCCCGCCCGAGAACGACCTCGACGTCGTCCGTCGTCCGACCGGACCGTCCGAGGCGAACGACCGAGTACTCGACGGTCATGAACGCGACGAGCGACGCAGGCACGCCTCGTCGATATATGTGCCGGGCGAACGCGAGCCGAGAGGGGTCGGCGTAGGTAATCGGTCGACCGAGCACGTCGGTGAAGACGTCGGCGACGGTGTCAAAATCCAGGGCAGCAGGGCCGGTGAGGTCGTACGCACGGTTTTCGTGGGCGGGTTCGGTGAGAACCGCCGCCGCTACCGCCGCGACGTCACGAGCGTCGACGAAACTCAGGGTACCGCCGCCCGCCGGGACGAACAGTTCGTCTCGTTCGACGACCTCCGGGCGATGAACCTCGCTCAAGTTCTGCATGAAGTAGGACGCACGGAGGAACGTGTACGCCATCCCGGTCCGTTCCAGGTGCGTTTCGATTCGACGGTGGGGGAGGACCGGCAGTTTCTCCGCGCCGAGAATCGAGAGGTACGTGACGTGGTCGAGGCCGACCCGCTCGGCGGCGGACAGGAACGAACGAACCGGGTCCACACCGACTCCGGGCGGGAACAGGAGGAACATCCGGTCGACGTGTTCGAGGACGCGACCCCACGTCTCCGGATGGGCGAGGTCGAACGCGACGTACTCGGCCTCGTCACCGAACCGTCGACGCGCGCTCGCCGGAGACCGTGTGGCGATACGAACCGAAACCGGTGCGTCGAGTAAACGAGCGACGAGCGGACTGCCGACCGTTCCCGTCGCGCCGACGACGAGGATGCGGTCTCTCCCTTCTTCGTCGGTCACGTCGCTTTCGCTTTCCATCTCGTCTTCGTCGGTCTCGTCGCGGTCAGTCGTCAACGGGGGTCACCTCCTGGGCAGGCTGTTCGCGCTCGACGACGCCGTCGGTCCACGTCCCGCGCAGGAAGTACGCTCCGGAGAGTAGTACCATCAGTACGTTCGCCACCGCGATGCCGTACCAGACGCCCGTCGCACCCATGTCGAACCAGGCGACGAGGACGTACGCGGGCGGGATTCGAAGCAGGATGAGCCCGAGAATGCCGAATATCATCGCCAGGCGAGTGCTCCCGCTCCCGCGGTAGGCACCCTGCACGACGTGAAATGCACCCAGGAAGACGTACGTGAGACCGACAATACGCAGGTAGTCCGCACCGGTGGCGACCACGGTCGCGGCCTCGTCGCCGGTGATGAAGACGCCGACAATGGCTGCCGCGTTGAGATAGACGACGGCCGAGATGCCCAGGAGGGCGGCGGCGATGACGCCTGCGCTGGCGAAGACCGCCCGTTTCGCACGGTCCGGTTGCTTCGCGCCGAGGTTCTGGCCGACGACCGTCTCGGTACCACGCGCGAGACCGAGCGCAGGAAGCACTACGAGCGAGGTAATCCGCGTTCCGATACCGAACGCGGCGACCGCCTCGGCACCCGCGAGCGCCACCAGCGCCGTGACGACGGTCACGCCCAGCGATTGCGTGCTCATCTCGACGCTCGCGGGGGCGCCGATACGGACGATTTTGCGCACCATCTCGCGCGTCGGGACGAAGTCGTGGAGCGAGAGGTGGATGCCGACGTGACCGGAGAGGAGCAACCCGATAGCGATGACCGCTCCCACGCCGCGAGAGGCAATCGTCGCAATCGCGGCCCCTTGCACGCCGTAGCCAGTGAACCCCGTCATCTCGAAGAGCGTGGTCTGGAGAGTGGTCAGTCCCGTCACCTCGAACAGCAGGTTGTTCTGAAAGCCGAGGATGAGAAACGGGTCGAGGACGACGTTCAGGACGACGCCGAACAACATCAGGTATAACGGCGTCTTCGTGTCACCCCAGCCTTGCAACAGCGACTGGAAGATGAAAAACCCGAAGACGAACGGGATGCCGATGAACATCGTCCGCGTATACACGACAGAGAGGCGGTAGACCTCGGTTCCGGGCGTCGAACCGATCAACTGGAGCAACCACGGCGCCAGCAGGTAGCCGGCGAGGGAGAAAACGACCGAGAGTCCGACGACGAAGGCGATGGTCTGGCCAGCCACCTCGCTGATTCGGTCGAGATTACCGGCACCTTTGTTCTGGGCGACCAGCACCGTGCCCGCGACCGTGAATCCGGCCGCGAGGGTAATGAAGAAGAACACGAGCGCCCACGAGAACGAGAGCGCACTGACTGCGTCCTGTCCGAGTCGCCCGACCCAAAACGTGTCAGCTAGATTGTACGCCACCTGCAGCATGTTCGTGAGTACGATCGGCAGCGAGAGGAACAACAGCGGCTTGAGGAGGGGTCCGTCGGTGACGTTCACGGCACGGCCGGGACCGGGGCCGCTCATGCGTCCCCCTTGAGTACGGTCCGGACGTACGTCTCGACCTGGTCGCGAACCGTCGACGTCGTATCGTCGTCGCTGGTGACGCGCTGTGTCATCGACCCGTTGACGGCCGTGACGAGGAACGTCGCCGTCGCTTCGGGGTCGCCGTCCTCGAACACCCCGGCCTCGACACCGGATTCGATGATTCGTGCGATACCGTCCCGGAAGAAGCGGTCGCTTCGAGTGAAGTGGTCACGGTATCGTTCGTCGTGGGCCGCCTGGGCGCGGAGTTCGACCATCGCCCGCGCGAACTCGCGTCGCTCGTCCGGGAGTGGGGTCGCGAGGACGTGGTCGAGAACTGCACAGAGGTGGTCGTCGGCACCGTTTGCGTCTTCGACGGGGACCGTTCGCTCGAAGCGTTCGAGCATGAACTCGAGAAAGTCCAAGAGGAGTTCGTCTTTCCCGTCGTAGTGGTGGTAGATGAGCGACTTGCTCTTGGGAAACTCGGCGGAGATGCGCTGAATCGTCAGACCCGCGTACCCGTGCTCGCAGAGGGCGAGATAGGTCGCACACATAATCTCTTCGCGAGTGCCCTCGGGTGAGTCGAGGAACGAATCGGACGCTTCCATTACTGACTGAATATTCATTCAGTGGCAAAAACCCTTCCCATTCCACCTGGGCATGCGACGACCAGTCGACGACCGAACGAGTGGACTCAGTCGGCCTGGGCGGCACTCGCGTCGACGACGCGACCGAGGAAGAGGACGGTGTCGGTCGGACGATGCCGGATCAGGAAGTAGAACGGTCTATCGACGGTCATCTCGAACGGGTCGAGCGGTGCCGACGTCTCCACCATCTCGACGGCGGTGGCCGCCGCCGCCTCGGTTCCCTCCTCGTCGACGGCGACGTAGCTCTTGTGAACCACGTCGTCGATTCGCAACCCGCCACCGGTCTTTTCGAGGTCTGCCATTCCGCCGAAGTCGGCGGCGTTCGTGAACGCGACGGGCATCCCGAGGGCTGCGAGCGTTTCGGGGAGTGAAAAAGACGATTCGACGGTGAACCGCGGGAGCGAAATCGTCCCCTTCTGAGATTCCATCTCGCTCAACACCGACGCCACGCGGTCGGCGGAAAGCGACCCCACGAACTCCTCGAATCGGCCTTCTTTGAGGAGGAAAACGACCATCCCCACGTCGTCACCGACGTAGGGGAGTTCGATGGCCTGATGGCCGTCGACGCTCGCGTAGGGGAACGACCCGAACTGACGCATCATCGGAACCCGCGAGGTCGTTCCATCGAGCGCGGTGAATCGTTTCTGTTTCGTCTGATCTTTCTCGAAGGGCTCTGCCCACGTCGCTCGGAAGTAAATGGCGTTGGTCAGGACGAGCCGAGTCAACGGACCGAGCGCACCCTCCGGGAGCAGGTCGGTGATTTTCTCCTCAGTCCGGTCGGCGACCCACTCGTTGATGGTTCGGGTGGCTTCCTCGTGGTTCGCTTCGAAATCGCAGACGTGGAGGTTGGCGTCGTAGTAGGTCTTGAGCGTGGTGAGAAAGTCGTCTCTCCACGGGTACTCCCGTTGGCCCCAGATGGCGTTCGCGGTCGTGAGTTGGAACGGGACGTCCGTTTTCGAGTCCCCACCCTCGTCGCTCGCGGCCAGTCGGTCCTCGGTCTCGCCGAACGCGGCGTGCAGCTTCTCGTCGGCCATTGGAAACCGGAGCGCGTCGGCCATCTGGGTTCGCGTCTCGCCGCGAGCGCCGGCGTAGGTCATCGCCAGAGCGACCGAGATGCTGTAGGGAGAGACGAACTGGTTCGTCGTGGGTTCGTTCTCCGCGAGCGAGGTGAGCAACGCCAGGCCGAATTCGGTGTTCCCACGGGCTAGCGTACGAATCGTCTCGTCGGTCGCCGTGGCCGGATTCGGGTCCGAATCACCGGTCACGGTCTGGACGTTCGTCTCGGGGTCGTTCGACGACAGCGGTGAGAGGCAACCGGGGAGGAGAGCACCCGCGACGAGCGCGTTCGAGAGGGCGAGTACCGTGCGGCGAGTCGGCGACATACGATAGGAGAGGCTGTCAGAGACGAAAGGTGTTGGGTAGACTCAAAGAGGGATTTGATATACGACCGACGACGCGGTCGACTGTACCCGCGAGACGAAACTCGGAGAGTTCACGAGAACTATCGTAGAAGAGAGACGCGAGTCAGTCCGCCGTCGCCTCGATAGCGCGTTCCAGACCCGCCACGGCGCGCTCTAACTGGTCGCGGGAGATGGTGAGTGGCGGCTGGAACCGCATGACGTTCTTGTAGAACCCGCCGACACCCATGACGATTCCCTCCTCGCGGAGGTGTTCGCTGACCTTCTTGGCCAGTTTCGGGTCGGGCGCGGCCGCAACGCCTGCTGGACCGGCCTCGTCGGTGTCCACCAGTTCGACGCCGCGCATCAGGCCGAGGCCGCGGGTGTCACCGACGACGTCGTAGTCGGCTTCGAGTTCGGTGAGACGGTCTCCCAGCCACGCACCCTGTTCGGCCGCGTTCTCGACGATGCCACCCTCAAGTTCGTCGATGTTGGCGAGCGCCGCCGCACAGCAGACGGGGTTGCCGCCGAACGTCGAGAGGTGGTCGCCGGCCTCGAAGCTATCAGCGAGTTCTGCCGAGGCCGTGAACGCGCCGAGCGGCAGGCCGTTCGCGATGCCCTTCGCCTGGGTCAGGATGTCCGGAGTGACGTCGAAGTGGTCGCAGGCGAACATCGACCCCGTGCGGCCGTAGCCGGTCTGTACTTCGTCGAGTATCAGGAGTGCGCCGTGTTCGTGGGTAATCTCTCGAACCCGCTGGAGCCACTCCTCGGAGGGGACGACGATGCCGCCCTCACCCATCACGGGTTCGACGACAACAGCGGCGATGTCACCGGAAGTGTGCGATTCGATGACGCGTTCGAGGTCGGCCGCGCAGTCGGCCGTACAGCTATCGCCGTCACATCGCGGACACCGATAGCCGTACGGCGGCGCGAAGTGGGAGACGTCATTGAGCGTCGGTGCCATCCCGTTCTTGTACGACTTGTTGCCGGTGAGCGCGAGGCTCCCGAGCGTCCGGCCGTGGAAAGACATCTCCAGGGCGACGACCTCCTTGCTGCCGGTGTGTTTGCGCGCCAGTTTGATGGCCCCTTCGACGGCCTCAGTCCCCGAGTTACAGAAGAAGGACTTCTGGAGGTCGCCGGGCGTTATCTCGGCGATACGTTCGGCGAGGGTCGCCATCGGTTCGTTCGGATGGACGTACGAACAGCCGTGGACGAATTCGTCGAGTTGCTCTTTGGCCGCGTCGACCACCGCCTCGTTGCCGTGACCAGCGTTCGTGACCGAGATACCCGAGAACACGTCGAGGTACTCGTTGCCGTCGAAATCCTCCAGCGTGCAGCCACCCGACCGGCGGACCGGAACGTCGAGCGACTTCCAGATTGGCATCACGTAGTCATCGTACTGATTTTCGACCGAATCGTTTGACGAAGTTTCTGTTATCTCGTTCTGATTCATACTATGGTAACCCATTCAGTTCTATAGCTAACAACGGTAGAGAGGGTGAAATAGATACCGGACGGGGAAGGGTCGGGGATAGCACACGGTCGAACGAGACGGTCGATACGAGGTGTGTAGACGCGGGAATACCGGACGAGTCATCAACTTCTCGACCGTGCCTAATCGAACGATTCGACGTGCTGTGAACTGTCGTCACACGTTGAAAGTAACCTGAAGACGGCGTTGTATCACCGTCGTGACCGACGGGGTTTTTGCGCCTGCACACTGGATAGCTTATATGGCCGACCGTCCGACCCCCGACGGGGTAGACTGGAAGTTCAGGGAGCGCGATATCAAGATTCTCCGCGAACTGTCTCGGAATCCCGAACTCTCGTCGCGGCAACTCGCGGAGATTCTCGACGAGAAGTACGATATCGAAGTGTCACACGTCACGGTCAGCGAGACCATCCGCAAGATGCGCGAACAGGGCGTCTTCCGCGAGGCTATCATGCCGAACGAGACGTACTACAACTTCGCGCTGTTCGAGTTCAAGTTCAACCCCGAACACTTCGAAGCGGGGTGGAAAGACGCGATGGAGTACATCGAAGCCGACGAGCACACGCTGATGTTTTTCATCTCGAACGGGGAGTACCAGTGGAAGACCATCATGATGTTCCGGACCCGACAGGACGAATCGAGGTGGATTCACCAGTTCTACAAAGAACACGGGGACGTGGTCGACAACGTTCGCAACTCCGTGGTTCACAACCTGCTCAAGTTCCGCACTGACCCGGACCTGTTCGAACTTCTCGACCCGGAGGGGTGACGCGAGGGGGCCGAACGAGTCACTCCCGTCCGGGGTAGCGGTCCGCCCAGGGTTCGAGTCGCTCGAACGCCGCACTCGCGGCGAGGACGGTGTCGTCGGCGAATCTTCTGCCGACGACCTGCATCCCGACCGGAAGCCCCTCTACCGACCCTGCTGGCACGGACGCCGCCGGATGGCCCGTCAGGTTAAACGGCCAGGTGAGATACCAGCCGAGCAGCGAGTTCACTTTCTCGCCGTCGATTTCGGACGGTCCGATTCGACCGTGTTCGAACGGCGGGACGGCGACGGTCGGCGTGACGAGCAGGTCGTATTCGTCGAAGACGTCCTGTATCGCGTCGAAGACGCTCGTCCGAGGGACGTCGGTGCGCTTGTACTCAACGCCGCCGACGTCCGACCCCGATTCGAGGAGGTCGACGATTACGTCTGCGACCTCCTCTCGGTGGTTTAGCAGATCGACGCCTTCGTCGCGGAGATTCTCGGCCATCGCGGCGTACTTCACGCGCGAGACGGTCAACCAGTGGTCGACGAGTTCCTGTCGAGTGTACCCGAAGTCGACGTCTACCTGCTCGACGGTCGCGCCAGCGTCGGCGAATCGCTCGACGGCATCGCCGACGACGCGCGAGACGCGGTCGTCCACGGCGAAGATATCGAGGTCGGAGCTGTACGCAATCGAGAGGTTCTCGATGGAGCGTCCCACGGCCCCACGGAAGTCGGTGCCGTCGTCCGGCACGCTCATCGGGTCCCGTGGGTGCGGGCCAGCGAGCACGTCGAGCATGAGCGCGGCGTCCTCGACGGTCCGGGTTATCGGACCAGCCAACGCGAACGGGGTGTGCGCGGAGAACGCGTCCGGTCGGCCCTCGTATGGGACGCGGCCAAACGACGGTTTGAGGCCGTAGACGCCGCAAAACGCGGCGGGAATTCGTATCGACCCGCCGCCGTCCGACCCCTGCGCGAAGGGGGCCAGTCCGTCGGCCACCGCGGCGGCGCTCCCCCCCGAAGACCCGCCGGCGGTCCGGTCGGGGGCGAAGGGCGTGCCGGTCGGGCCGAACAGGGCGTTGTCGGTGACTCCCTTGTGACCGAACTCCGGCGTGTTGGTCTTGCCGAGGACGATTGCACCGGCGTCTTCGAGGCGTTCGACGACGAGAGCGTCTTTCTCGGGGACGTAGTCGGCGAACACCGTCGAGCCGTAGGTGTTCGGAACGCCCCGCTTGTATGCGTAGAGGTCCTTTATCGCGACCGGCACGCCGTGGACCGGTCCCAGGTCCTCGTCCGCCTGCACTGCGCGTTCGGCCTCACGGGCCGCCTCCCGCGCCATGTTCCCGCAGACGGTGACGTACGCGTTCGTGACGTCGTTGCGGTCGCTAATGCGCTGGAGATACGTCTCCACGACGTCGACCGGCGACCGCTCACCCCGTCGAATGGCGGCCGCCAAACTGGCGGCCGAGTCGAACGGAGTCATGTCCGATGGAGGTTGAACTGCCGACGGACGAGCAATCCGACGAGCGGTATCGCGACGGTCACGACCAGCACGAGCGTCGCCAACACGTTCACCTTCGGCGTGATGAGCGTCCGCACCATCGAGTAGATGACCACCGGGACGGTTCGGGTCTGCCGGGTGACCCAGAACTGGGTTGCCGTGAACTCACCGAACGAGATGACGAACGCGAGCACCATCGCGGTGACGATGGCCGGCGACACGATGGGGAAGGTCACCTCGCGGAATGTGGTGAGGCGGTCGGCACCGAGCGTCTGGGCGGCGTCCTCCAGCGTGTCGTCGAACAGGAACAGCCGACTTCGGACGATGAGGAACGCGTAGGGGAGCGCGATGAGCGTGTGCATCACGACGATCCACCAGATGCTCCGCTCCCAGCCTACCTCCGTGAAGAAGATGGTGGACGCGACGCCGATAATCACCGGCGGCACCAGCATCGGCGCGAGGAGTGCGATGACCAGCGAATTCTTCAACGGGAAGCGTTTCCGGACGAATCCCATCGCGGTGACCGTCCCGATGAGGCCGGTCAGGAGCGCCGTGACGATGCCGACCTTCAGACTGGAGGCGACCGCGTTCATGAACAGTTCGTCCTGTACGAACGCGGAGTACCAGCGCAAGCTGAGTTCCTTCGGCGGAAAGCCCGCGATGCGCTGGGCGTTGAACGAGTTGATCACGACCACCGCGAGCGGGACGAGCATGCTCAGGTAAACGAGCAGCGAGACGCCCTTGACGGCACGCCAGTTCCACTTCCGTTTCATAGTGAGGTTCCCTCCAGTGCGTCTTCGAGGTCGGCTTTGCGCGTGAACACGTACAGGAACGAGCCGATGAGCAGGAAATAAACCATCGAGAGAGCGGCCGCGAACGGCCAGTTGAAGTCCTGCGTGAACACGGTTGCGATGACCGGCGCTATCATCCGGTCACTCGTGCCACCGAGTAACGTCGGCGCGATGTACGACCCCGCCGACAGGATGAACGTAAAGAGGATGCCGGAGACGACGCCCGGCCACGACAGCGGGAGCGTCACCTCGAAGAAGGCGCGAGCGTCGCTCGCACCGAGCGTCTTCGCGGCCTGGATGACCTCGTCGTCGATGGTGTTGACTGCCGAGTAGACCGGCAACACCATGAACGGGAGGATAGACACCACGAGGCCGATTAGCATCCCCTGTGTAGTGTACAGTATCTTCACCGGCTCGGAGACGAGCCCGACGCCGGTGAGGAACTGATTGATGACCCCGGTACGGCCGAGCAGCGTAATCCAGGCGTAGGTGCGGATGACGAGCGGCACCCAGAACTGGACGACGACGAGGCCGAGCAACACGACACGCCACTTGCTCTTCGTCCGGCCGAGGAAGTACCCGAGCGTGTACCCGACCGGGAGAACGATGAGCGTCGTCACGACGCCGATGATGAACGAGTCGACGATGATCTCCCGGTAGACGGGGACGTCGATGAACCGCTGGTACTGCGCCAGGGTGAACTCGGTGACGATACTGCCAGCCTCGCCGGATTTGAAGAAGCTGAACGCGACGATAATCGTGAGCGGCACGAACAGAAACAGGAGCGTCCAGAGCAATCCGAGCCCCGGCGAGATGAAAAAACGGAAGCGTCGACTCTCCATCAGCCGGCGGCGTATCCACGAGAAGCGGCCGAGAGCGTCCTCGACGCCGTCTTTCATCCGCGAGAACGGTACTGCGCTGCCGCTCATCGGTACACCTCGTGGTGAGCGATTCGTCGGTCGGTCGACTGGTCGATTACTCGCATAGTATCACGTGAATTTGTCGTGGTGTGGATGGTCGGTTCTCGACAGTACTTCGTGGCCGCTCTCCGTGACGCGCACCATGTCCTCGAACCGAACGCCGACGACGCCCGGACGGAAGAAGCCCGGTTCCATCATCACGACCATGTCGGGTTCGAGCGTGACCGTCTCACCGTCGGCCCCCGCCGGGCCGACGTACGGTGGTTCGTGGGTCACGACGCCGATGCCGTGGCCGATGTTGCCGTCTGTCAACCACTCGGCGTAGCCGTACGCGTCGAACACCGCTTCGGCGGCCTCGTACACTTCGGCTCCGGTCACGCCGGGTGCCATCGCGTCGATGGCCGCACGGTGGGCCTCGTAGGTCGCCTGGTACATGTCGCGCTGTTCGTCGGTCGGCGTACCGACGAACATCATTCGAGCGAGTTCGCTGTAGTAGCCCTTCCACATCGGCCCTTCGTCCAGTTGCACGAACTCGCCACGACGGATGCGTTTGCGCGAGGGGTACTCCTGGCAACGCGACCACCGTACGCCGGAGCTCACGATGGCGGGCAGCGCGTACGCGCCCGCACCGCCTGCGGAGATGATGGCGTCCATGATGGTACCGGACACCTCACACTCCCGAACGCCGACTTCGACGGCCTCGATGCCCGCTTCGATGCCGAGTTCGGCGATTTCGAGCCCTTCGTCGATGATGGCGAGTTCTTTCGGCGACTTCGTCGCGCGAGCCCGCCAGAGCAGGTCGCCGGCATCGGTCAGTTCGGTTCCGGACAGGTGCTCGTCGAGGCGGGTCGCGAATCGGTACTCCGTGTGTGGGTCGAGACCCACTCGACCGCCGGTGAGACCACGGTCGTCGAGGACGTCGGCCACCCGCTCGGCGGGGTCACCGCGCACGTCGAATCGTTCGACGTCCGACAGCCAGTGCCGGTCGCGGATGTCGGGCGCGAGGCGGGGCGCGGCGAGGAAGGTGGGCTCACCATCTCGTGGAACGACCGCACCGTGTTCCATCGACAGCGAGAAACTGTCGTACGGTCCGTAGCCGGTGAGGTATCGAACGTTGTCCGAACGGGCGAGTACGAGCGCGTCGAGCGACGCGTCGGCCATCATCCGCTGGACCTTCGAGAGGTTCTCGCGTACGACCTCCTCGAGCGCGCGAACGTACTCCTGTCGCTCCCGGTCGCGAACCGACGAATCGCCGACCTCGTCCCGTCGAACGGTCATGCGGTCCTCGGTATCGCCTCACCGGTTCGGCCCGTGTAGACGACGTCGGCGGGGTGGAATCGAATCCAGACCGTGCTCCCGATGTCGAAGATGGTCATCTCGCCGCGTTCGCTCGTCCCGCTGACCAGCACCATGGTTCCGAGTGCGGGTACCTCCACGTTGTACAGCACGTCCCGGCCCTGGTAGTCGACATCGCGGACGGTGCCTTCGAAGGCGTTCTCGCCGTCGAGTCGGGTCTGGGAGACGTCGACGAGTTCGTTCCGGACGAACACCGCGACGTCCTGGCCATCAGAGAAGCCCTCCTCCGGTTCGACCGCTATCGAGACGTCGTCGTCGAGGCGGACGGCGGGGCCGCCGCCGTTCTGTTCGAGCGTTCCGTCGAGTCGGGTCGACTGCCCGAGGAAGTCCGCGACGAACGGCGACCCGGGGCGCTGGTAGGCCTCTTTCGGCGTGCTGAACTGTTCGAGTCGGCCGTCGTTCATCACGGCGATGTGGTCGCCCATCGAGAGCGCCTCGGTCTGGTTGTGGGTGACGTAGATGGTCGTCACGCCAGTCTCACGCTGGATTCGCTTGAGTTCCGTCCGCATCGACTGTCTGAGCTTCTTGTCCAGGTTCGAGAGCGGTTCGTCCATCAACACGAGGTCCGGGTCGAACGCCAGTGCCCGCGCCAGCGCGACGCGCTGTTGTTCACCACCACTGCATTCGTGGGGGTAGACGTCCTCGTACCCCTCGAGATTTATCATCGTCAGCATCTCGTCGACTTTCGCCTCGCGGGTCGACTCGCTCGCACCGCGCATCTTCAACCCGAAGGCGATGTTCTCGGCGACGGTTTTGTGGGGGAACAGAGCGTAGTCCTGGAACACGACGCCGATGTCGCGTTCGTAAGGGGGCAGTTCGGTCAAATCGTCGCCGCGCAGGCGAATCGTTCCGGAGGTCGGTGTCTGCAGGCCTGCGAGCGTGTGCAACGTCGTCGTCTTACCACAGCCGGACGGTCCGACGACCGTGACGAACTCGCCCTCCTCGACGTCGAAGGAGATGCCATCGACTGCAACCGTGTCCCCGAATTCCTTTCGTAGGTCGTTGATTTCGAGAAATGTCATATGTTACCGTTCAGCAGTTCTGGTCGATTGTCGTAGCTACCGGTCTTCAACGTGTCGAATCGTTCGGATGAGTCGGTCATCCAGACTGGATGGTCTCCCACGTCTGAGACCACTTGTCGTTGTGTTTGTCCTTGTACGCCGGGTCGAGGAACGTCAGGCGCTTGCCGCCGGACGGGTCGTAGTCGTACAGGTTCTTCACTGCCTTGGACGTGGCACCCGTCGCCGGCGGGTAGCCGAGCATCTCACAGAGCGGCAGGATGACGTCGTCCTGCGAGAGGAAGTTCATGAAGGTGAGAGCCGTCTTCTTTTTCTTGTCGCTGACGCCGTCGACGATGACCCAGTTGTCCGACCAGCCGTACGCACCCTCTTTGGGCACCACGTAGTCTAAGAAGTCGTAGCCGTCCTGGACCGCGCCGTAGATACGCCCGCCCCAGGCTTCCCCGATGAGCGCCTGCTTCTGGGTGTACAGTCGGACGTGTTCGTCACCGCTGGTCCAGTACTTCGTCACGAGTGGCTTCTGTTTTCTGACCGAGTCCCATACCTTCTTGATTCCCTTGTTGTAGGAGCCGTTCACCTTGATGTCGTTCGGGTCCATCCCGAGTTGCAACGCCGTGGTGAACACGCGAACGAATCCGAACCCTTCCATCGTCACACGGCCTTTGTGCGCCGTGTCCCAGCAGGCCTTCCACGAATCTTGCTTGCCGAGTTCTTTCTTGTTGTACGCCATCCCGACGGTGCCGTAGACGGTGGGCAGCGCGTGTATCTTCTCGCCAGGGTCGTAAATCGGGTTCTTGAAGACGTCGAGAAGCTTGTTGTAGTTTTCGAGCTCACTCGTCTCGAGCGGGAGCCAGACGTTCTCTTTCGACCCCATGTAGAGGGTCGACGCCGACGCGATGGTGAGGTCGGCGTCCGACTGCCCAGTTTTGATTTTCGAGTAGCCGTCGAACTGGTCGCTCACCAGGTTGAACTTCACGTCGACGCCGTACTCGTCGGTGAACTTGCTGAACACCTTCTTCTTGTACGAATCGAGGTAGTGACCGCCGCTCATCTGAACCACGAGCGAGTCGGCGAGGTCACCGCTGTCCGAGTTGTCCTTGGAGCCGCCGCCGGTGAGGCCACCGAGACATCCCGCGAGGCCGACCGTCGACCCGCCAGCGATGGTTTTCAAAACGCGCCGTCTGTCCTGTAACATCCCGCTAGGCCCCGAATTTCGGGAACTAGACGTGTGTTCGTCCACCACTTCCGACCGGTTCCGAGTCATGTACATAGGTAGCAAGAAGCGCAAGTATAATAAAGTTTGGTAATTATAGACAGAGAGTGAAGCAACGATAGCAACGATATCCGATTAATACCTAACATTGTAATACAGACCAACATCGACCACCCATGGAAGGACGAACCCACCAGTCGGCCAGACAGCGACTATGAGACGAATCGAACACGAAACAAGACGCCGCGTCGAGCGTGCAATCGACGCGCTCTCGGGCGACATCGAGGCGTTCGCGGGTGACCTCGTGCGCGTCGAGAGCGTGCAGGGAGAGGAGAGAGATGCGCAGTCGCTCGTGCGTGAGAAGCTAGACGAGTTCGGTCTCGACGTCGACCTGCTCCGCGCGTCGGACGTCGAGGGAATTCGCGACCACCCCGAGTACGCCGACGAGGGACAGTCCTACGAGGACCGCCCGAACGTCGTCGGCGTGCTCTCGGGAGGGGGGGACGGTCGGTCGCTCCGATTCAACGGCCACGTCGACGTCGTTCCCGCGGGCGACGAAGACCAGTGGTCGTTCGACCCGTTCGCCGGATGCGTGGAGGACGGCAATCTCCTGGGGCGGGGGGCGTCGGACATGAAAGGCGGGGTGGCGGCGATGGCGTTCGCCGTCAAGGCACTCGAAGAGGCCGGCATCCGACTGCAGGGGGACCTGGTCGTCGAGTCGGTCGTCGAAGAGGAAGCGGGAGGCTTCGGTGGGAGCCTCGCCACTGCGCTGGCGGGGCCGAAGACGGACGCCGTCGTCATCCCCGAACCGACCGACTTCGACTGCTGGATCGCCAACGACGGGGTGTCGTACTTTCGCGTCACCGTGGAGGGGAAGGGGGCACACGCCGCGGAGACCGACAACGGCGTGAACGCGATCGGAAAGCTCATTCCCATCTATCAGGCGCTCTCCGCCCTCCACGACGAGCGGAAGACGACGGTTCACGACGAGCTGTTCGAGCAATGGCACGAACACACCGTCTCGCTGAACCTCGGTACGCTCCACGCGGGCGAGTGGGCCTCCAGCGTCCCCGACGAAGCCACGCTCGAAGCCCGTATCTCTCACGCTCCGGCAGAGTCCCGCGAAGAGGTTCGAGCCGTCGTGGAAGAGACCGTCCGCGATGCGGTGGTGGGCGACCCGTGGCTCGAAGAGCACCCGCCGACCGTCGAGTGGTTCGGCTGGCGCGGCAGTTCCGCGAAGATATCGCCGGATGCGGACATCGCCCGGACCGTCGCGGACGTCGTCGACGAGACCTACGACCGCGACGTCGCCATGAAGGGATTCCCCGGCGGCATCGATACGCGTTTTTTCGTCAACGAGGCCGACACGCCAGCGCTGTGTTTCGGCCCCGGTGCGTACAACATCCACGGGACGGACGAGTACCTGCCCGTCGAGGAACTGCACCGAATCACGGAGGCGCTCGCACTGATAGCCATGCGATGGTGTGGCTACGAGGTGACGGATGAGTGCTGAGACGCCGACGCGATACGACCGATTGACCTGGCCGGAGATCGACGAGGCAGCCGAGGCGGGGAAGACGGTGCTGGTACCGGTCGGCGCGACGGAAGACCACGGCCCGCATCTCCCGCTCGACGTCGACCGACGCATCGTCGAAGGCATCTGCGAGCCGACCGTCGAAGACCGGGACGACACGTTGCTCTTTCCGACCATCGACCACGGCTATCTACCCCACCATATGGACTTCCCCGGCGGGGTGACCATCGGCTGGAAGACGTTCGTCGACCACTGCATCGACGTCTGCGTCTCGCTCGCCCACCACGGGTTCGAGAAGATACTATTCGTGAACGGGCACGGGTCGAACCACCACCTTCTGGAACTGGTCACCAGACAGGTCATCCTCCAGTATCCGGATGTCCACTGCGCGATGCTCTCGTGGTGGCAAATCGAGGAGGTACGCGAGGTCGCACGAGAGATTCGTGAGGCTGGCCCGCAGGGGTCGGCCCACGCCGGCGAGATGGAGACGTCCATCTACATGTACCTCTATCCCGACCGCGTCGACCTGACCGAGGCAGTTTCCGACGTGGGCTACCCCGAAAGTACCCACTTTAACTCCCTGGACCTTGCCGGTGAGCCGCGTCCCGAAGATTCCACGCCGGTCACCATGATGGAGTGGTGGAGCCAGATTTCTGAAACCGGAGTGATGGGCGACGCCACCGCCGCGACGGCCGAGAAAGGCGAACAGTTCCTCGCCGCGGCCGTCGCCGGACTCCACTCCGTGCTCGACGAGTTCGCAGACCACCCGATTCGACCAGTCGACGACCACCACAGCCGTGACGTTACGCCAGACGAATACGACCCCTTCCGACCGAGGTGACAGATGACGACAGATAAAACAACCAGTCTCGAAGCAGCCATTGCAGAGTACGTCCCCGACGGCGCGAGTATCGCGTTCGGCGGGATGGGCGGCCGCGACCCGGAGGCCGCAGCCCGTGAAATCATTCGCCAGGAGAAGACCAGACTGACGGTCGTAGACGACGCCCGGACGACCCTGTTCGACATGATGGTCGGCGCGGGATGCGTCGACGAGTACGTCGGGTCGTGGGTCGGCACGAGCCTCATCTCGCAGGGGCACAACATCCGCAACGCGGTCGAGAACGACGTTCCACACCACCTCACGATGAAGGACGTGTCGAACTTCGGGTCGTCGCTGATGTTCCTCGCGGGCGCGATGGACGTTCCGTTCGTCCCCACTCGGTCGATGCTCGGGACCGACATCGCCGCGAAGAACGACGACATCGAGGTCATCGAAGACCCCTTCGGCTCCGGCGACGACCTCGCGCTGATTCCCGCCGTGAAACCCGACGTGGCAATCATCCACGTCCAGAAGGCCGACGAACAGGGCAACAGCCAGATCTACGGCAACGTCGTCAACGACCATTTCAAAGCCCGCGCGGCCGAGCACACGGTCATCACGTGCGAGAAGGTCGTCTCTACCGAGGAGATAGAGCAAGCGCCCGAGCTTACGAAGATTCCATTCTACTCGGTCGACGCCGTGGTCGAGGTCCCCTTTGGCTGTCACCCGTGGCACTGTTACGGCCACTACTACGCCGACCTCCCGTTCTACCGGGAGTACGGCCTCGAATCACAGGACCGCGAGGCGTTTCTCGACTGGCTCGACGAGTGGATAGTCCCACACGACGAGTACCTGGAGAAGGTCGGTGCGGACAGGCTGGCGAGACTCGAGACGATGGAAGATACGATAAACGGAGGTAAGAACCGATGAGTGAGATGCGATCCGAATCGACTGCACTCGCGGAGTCGAACGTCGAGTATCCCCTCGACATCCCGAATCCGCACGAACCAGCCGACGACTACTCGCTGACCGAACTGCTCGCGGTGACCGCCGCACACGAGATCGGCGACGGCGAGACCGCGTTCATCGGCGTCGGAATGTCGCTCATCTCGGGCGTGTTGGCAAAACACACCCGTGCGCCCAACTGTCAACTCGTCACCGAATCGGGCTACGTCGGCTCGCGGCCGCCCGGCGTCGTCCAGTCCATCTCCGACAGCATCCTCGGGGCCGGGTCGCTAGTCGCCACCAACCAGTTCCAGATTTTCGTGGACAACCAGCGTGGCCTCTTCGACATCGGCATTATCGGCGCAGGACAGATAGACGAGTACGGCAACACGAACTCGACGGTCGTGACCGACGAGAACACCAGTTACGACCATCCGAAGGTGAGACTTCCGGGGTCGGGCGGGAGCAACGACATCATGACCTCCTGCGGGCGTACCGTGGTCATGATGCGTCAACAGCGCCGCGCGTTCACCACCGAACTCGACTACGTGACAGCGCCGGGCTATCTCGACGGTCCAGGCGCGCGCGAAGAACTCGGCATCGAGGGTGGCGGCCCCGAGGCGGTCATCACCGACATGGCGGTGTTTCGGTTCGACGACGAGACCAAGCGGATGGTGCTGACCGCGACCCACCCCAGCGTCTCTGTCGAGGAGGTCGAGGCCGAGGTGCAGTGGGACCTAGAGGTCGCCGACGACGTGGCGACGACCCGCGTGCCGACTCGCGGCGAGGTGGCGATGCTCCGGGCCATCGATCCCACGGACATCGTGTTGCGCGGAACCGACCGCATCTACGACATCGGATTCGAGGAGTGGACCGACGAAGTCGAATCACACTGGAAACAACTGATGGATCTAGAGGAGAAGAACCTAGAATGACCGAACGAACACGAACGCTGACGCCGGGAACCGAACTGGGAGGGATGTTCCCTCGAGTGTTCCAGAAAGAGTACGTGACGATAGTCCGGGGCGAGGGCTACCACGTCTGGGACGCCGATGGGAACCGCTACATCGACGCCATCTCTGGCAACCAGAACGTCAACATCGGCCACGGTCACGAGGAGATCGCCGCGGCCGCGAAAGAGCAGATAGAGACGCTGGAGTACACCTCCAGCATGCTGTTTGCCAACGAACCCGCGATGGAGTACACCGAGAAGATTGCCTCGTTCACACCCGACGGGTTCGAGCACACGTGGCTGGTCGGGAGCGGGTCGGAGGCAAACGAAAGCGCGGTCAAGATGGCCAGACAGTACCACTTCGAGCGCGGCCACGAGCGAAAGTACAAGGTCATCTCCCGTCGGCGGAGCTACCACGGCAACACCGCCGGCGCGATGGCACTGTCCGGGTTCCCGGCGCGCAAGGACAAGATGGAGCCACTGTTTCGTAACTTCCCGAAGGCTCCCAGCGGGTCACCGTACCGCTGTGAGTTCTGCGGCGGTGCCGGCGGGCGAGAGTGTGGAATCGAGTGTGCCGACGCGGTCGAACGGCTGATTCAGGACGAAGGCCCCGAGTCGGTTGCGGCGTTCATCGCGGAACCGGTCACCGGTGCGGCTAACGCGGGAGCGTACCCCCACGACGGCTACTTCGAACGCATCCGCGAGATTTGCGACGAGTACGACGTGCTCTTCATCGTGGACGAGGTGATGGCCGGGTTCGGTCGAACCGGCGAGAACTTCGCCATCGAACACTGGGACGTGACCCCCGACATCATCACGGGAGCGAAGGGAATGAGCGGTGGCTACACCCCGGTCGGTGGGACGATGCCCCACGAAAAGGTCGTGGACGTGTTCGAAGACGTAGAGGACGGTTTCCAGCACGGCCACACGTACTGTTTTAACCCGACCTCGGCAGCCATCGGGAAGGCGGTACTGCAGTACATGCAAGACCACGACCTCGTGGCCAACGCTCGGCAGGTCGGCGAGCACCTGCTGGAGCGGTGCGAGGAGTTCTACGACTACGACATGGTCGGCGACGTTCGCGGGAAGGGACTGATGGTCGGCGTCGAGTTCGTCGCGGACCGCCAGACCAAAGAACCGCTGGACGAGACCGGTGCTGAGTTCCAGAACCTGCTGTTCGAGACGGGACTCGACAACGGTATCATCACCTATCCGAGCGGCACCCACGTCGACGGCGAACGCGGCGACCACACCCTGATTACGCCACCGCTCACCATCGACGAGGCGACCGCGGACGAAATCGTCGACCGGATGCACGAGACGTTCGCCACCGTCGAATCCGAACTCTCCCTGTAGACCGCGAACTGTCGGCAGAGAGAGAGGGCGACGAATTTTTGAAGTGGCGACAGCGCCTCAGAAGTACTCCCGCAGGTAGACGTCCGACTCCGGAAACGCCTCGTCCAGCACGTCGATGACGTCCGGGTTCGAGACGGTCGCCTGATTCGTTCGTTCGAGGTCGGCGAGAGACCGGGCTCCGACGTACAGCTGCGAGAGGCGTGCGACGGACAGTTCGACGTCGGGACGTTCGTCCGTCGGGACACACGTCGCGATCCCGTCCTCGACGGTGACGGCGAAGGTACCGTCGTTACACTCGGCGTGTTCGTCCGAGACGGCAAGCACGAAACGCCCGGCGGCGTTCGTCGGGTACTCCAGCATCTCGATGGCTTCGGGGACGTTCACGAGACGGACCATCGCACCGGGGTGGACGTGGCAATCGACCGATTCGGGGTCCGAGACCAGGTCGAAAAGTCGCAAGTCTGCGGAGCCGTAGAGACGAACCGAATCGACCTGGGAGTCGTGGTTGAACAGGAATCGAAGCAGGTTCACGTACGCCTCCTGGTCGACCCAGGCCCAATCGTGGACCTGCAACTGCGTCTCCCCGTGGTCTCTGTCGTCTACGGGTTCTACCTCCTCGACGGTGTACGCGAGATAGCCCCGCAACTCGCCGTCGCGTTCCCATCCATAGACGTACCGGTCGCGGCCGTGGCGGGCGAACGTTCGCCCGGCCCACCACCCTTCGGGGCGTCTCATCGAGAGTTCGTACGGTTCTCCGTGAGCTTCGAGAATCGGTTCGAGGTCTCGGTACTCGTCGGGTGAGAGGCGACGAAACGAACCGGATGCCGAATCCGCAGCGAAATCGAGTGCGCGAGGTGGGCACTCGTAGGAGACGAATTCGTTCGCCATTCCCCACCCAAAAGAGCGGTAGAAGTCGTAGTCGAACGGCCACAGTGTCGAAACGTGGATGTCGCGCGACCGATACTCTTCGAGCGATTCGGTCGTGAGTTCGCTGACGTAGCCCTGGCGTCGGTGCTCCGGGGGCGAGGCGACGACGGTCAACCCACCCATCTCGTACCACCCGCCCCGAATCTTCGTGTCGAGGAAGTAGTGTCGGCAGACACACCGGAGATCGTCGTCGACGTACAACCCACGTCGCTCGCCGAACGACGGGTAGAGATGTTCGTCCGCGTCCGAACCGAGCGGCCCCTCGTGGAGCCGAAACGCGTAGTTGACGATTTCCAGGAACGTCTCCGCTTCGTCGTCCGATATTTCGCGGTACTCGGCCATGATTGGTTCACGAAGGATGCCAACAAGTAGCTTGGGAACTCGTCGAAAACGTCCCCTCGTCACCCGACGTTTCGGTCGTCGTTCGCCCAGAAGCGTCGGCGGGCTGCATTCTTGTCGAGTTTGCCGACCGCCGTCGTCGGGAGGTCCGTGGCGAACTCGACGATCTTCGGTTTCTTGTAGGCCGCGAGGTGGTCGCCGACGTGTTCGACGAGTTCTCGCTCGGTGACGGCACCAGTGTCGATCGGGACGACCACGGCGTACACCGCCTCTCCCCACTCGTCGTCGGGAACGCCGAAGACGATGACGTCCTGAACCAGCGGGTGTTCGCCGAGGACGTCCTCTACCTCCTGGCTGTAGACGTTCATCCCACCCGAGATTATCACGTCTTGCTTGCGGTCGAGCAGGTATAGATAGCCGTGTTCGTCGATGCGGCCGATGTCGCCGGTGTGCACCCACCCATCACGAAGTGTGCGCGCCGTTTCGTCCTCCCGTTTGTGGTAGCCTTCGAACGCGTAGGGGGCCGAGACCGTAACTTCACCCGGTTCACCCCGGGGCAGAGTCTCGTCAGTGTCGGGGTCGACGATACGGACGTCGGTCAACAAGCAGGGCTGGCCCGCCGACTGGAGACGCTCGGTGTGGCCGTCTTCGGCGGCCACCACGTGTTCGTGACGACCCATCGTGGTGATGAGGTTCGGAACCTCCGTCTGACCGTAGAACTGGACGAACACCGGCCCGAGCGCGTCGAGACCCTCTCGGAGTCGGTCGGGGCGCATGGGTGCGGCACCGTAGACGATGCGGTCGAGCGACGACAGGTCATGGTCGCCGACGCCGTGGTCGAGGAGTCGATACACCATCGTCGGGACCATGAACGTCCACGTCACGCCGCGGTTCTCGATGGCGTCGAGGGTCCGTTCCACGTCGAACTCCCGCTGGACGACCGTGGTGCCACCGGCGAGCAGATTCGCCCAGAGAAAGGTACCGCCGGAGTGCGAGAGCGGCGTAACGACCAGTCCGGTGTCATCGCCGTCGAAGCCAAGTTCTGCGAGGTGAGCGTAGAGGTTCAAAGCGAGGCCGCCCTGCGAGTACAACACCCCCTTCGGTTTCCCGGTCGTGCCACCGGTGTAGAAGTGGCCGGCCACGGCGTCCGGCGAGACGTTGACCACCGGAGCAGCGTCGTCTCCCTCGGCTACCAGTCGGTCGTACCGCCGGAATCCAGTGGATGGCATCGGAACGTCACGGTCGCTATCGCCGACGAGTATCACCTCCGGCGACACCGACGACGAGTCGACCACCGCCGCAACGGTCTCGGCGTGTTCGGCGTCGCAGACGACCGTTCCCGCCCCCGAATCGGCCAGGACGTGGTGAACCTCTGCCTGCGACAGCATCGGATTGAGCGGGAGACGAGCGGCCCCCGCCTTCACGATGGCGAGGTCGACGACGGGGTACTCCGTTCGATTCGCGAGCAACACCGCCACCCTGTCCTCGGGTTCGACCCCCATATCGACGAGCGCATTCGCTAGCGCAGACGACCGAGCATCGAGGTCGGCATACGAGAGGAGTCTACTCGCTCGGCCCGAACGTCCCTCCGCCGGCCCCACGACGGCGGCTCTATCGGCGTACTTCCGGAGTGCCCTCCCAAATAGCGCCGGGAGCGTGAGGGACGTGGTGGCGTCGTGCATAACGGTTCTTGCCACCAGGACTGGATAAATGCTTAGCTCTTCCGTCTCGACGGGCAGCGTCGGCCATCGCTCCTTCGAGTTGCGACCGTGGCGGCCGAAATGTTCTCGACGGTAGCGCTTGTCGACTGGTTCGGACGTCGCATGCCGTCACAGCAACCAGTGGGCTTCCACTCGCTCACGAACGAGATTCGGACCGACCTTCCGGTCGACGGCACGCTTCCGGAGTGGCTCTCGGGAACGCTCGTTCGCAACGGACCCGGAGCGTTCGAAATCGGAGAGACGGAAGTCGACCACTGGTTCGATGGCCTTGCGATGCTGCATCGGTTCACGTTCGACGACGGGGTCAGCTACCAGAATCGGTTCCTTCGCACCGACGCATACGACGCTGCCGTCGCTGGCACGTTCGAGGGCGGATTCGCGACCGGCGAGACGTCGGTTTTCAAACGCCTGAAAGCGTTCCTCTTCGAGAAACCGTACGACAACACGAACGTCATCACCGAACGCGTCGGTGAAGACTACCTCGCGCTCACCGAGACGCCCCGCTGGGTCGAGTTCGACCCGACCACGCTCCGAACGCTCGGTGATTTCCAGTACGACGGTCCCGAACCGGCCGGGCGACTCGCCTGCGCGCACATGAATCGGGACGTCGAAACCGGTGCGATGGTGAACTTCGAGACGGAGTTCGGGCGGACGTGTACCTACCACGTCTACTCGATGTCGAACCCGACCACCCGGAGACGTCTCTGTTCGATTGCGGTCGAGCAACCGGCATACATGCACAGTTTCGCGCTGACCCCGCGCTACGTCGTCCTCACGGAGTTCCCGTTCGTCGTCGACCCGCTCGATTTCCTCCGCCCGGGAAATCGCGACCCGTTCATCGAGAACTTCGAGTGGAAACCCGAGCGAGGAACGCAGTTTTTGGTCATCGAGCGGGACAGTGGGTCCGTCGTCGCTGAACCCAGAACGGACGCGTTCTTCGGCTTCCATCACGTGAACGCGTACGAATCCGACACCGGACTCGTCGTCGACCTCGAAACGGTGCCGGACGCGGTTTCGCTCGACGCCCTCTACCTCGACCAACTCCGCTCGGGAGAACTCGGCGTGTTCGGTGGCAGACTGGAACGATTTCACGTCGACCTCGGTCGGTCTGGCGAAGCGTCGATTCGCCGCGAGATGCTGTACGAGGGAGGAACGGCCTTGCCGACCGTCTCTCCGGCGCGGTGGTGTCACGAGTACCGGTACGTCTACGCACAGGGCACGGACCAACCGGTGACCGAATGGCCACGCGCGCTCCGAAAAATCGACACCGAGACGGGCGGGGTGACGGAGTTCACCGACGGAAACAACCACTGCAGTGAGCCGATATTCGTTCCGCGGCCGCAGGGCACGTCCGAAGACGACGGTGTCGTCCTCACCGTCGTGCTCGACGTCGCCGCCGAACACTCCTGGTTGGTCGTCCTCGACGGGTCGTCGTTCACGGAACTCGCGCGGGCGGCCGTCCCCCATGCGATTCCGTTCGACTTCCACGGCCGGTACTTCCCCGAAGTCGGTGCGACCACGGGTTAGGAGCGACACCTCCTGCAGAGCGTGATCGAACCGAACGCTCGCCTCACCCGAGGTCGTCCGGACTGGTACCGACCTCACTGGGCCACCCGGGCGGCGTCGCAGCGCTCGGATTCGCGTGCTCGCGTTTGAGTACCATCGGCGTTCGTTCGAGCGAGAGCACGTGTTCGTCGTCCTGATTGTACGCGCGGAGTTCGGTCGTGACGATGCCAACGTGGTCACGGGAGTCGCTCTCGCGTTTGGAGAGCACCTCGCTCTCCGCGAACAGGGTGTCGCCGTGGAAGACGGGTGCGTGGTGGCGGATAGCATCGTAGCCGAGATTCGCCGTCGCGTTCGTCGAGATGTCGACGACGCTCATCCCGACGGCGAGCGCGATGACGAAGGTTCCGTCGACGAGGCGTTCGCCGAATTCGGTTTCGGCGGCGTACGCCTCGTTGAAATGCATCGGATTGAGGTTCATCGTGAGGTTCGTGAACCAGACGTTGTCGGTCTCGGTCACGGTTCGTCCGTAGGGGTGTTTGTAGATGTCGCCGACGGCGAAGTCCTCGTAGTAGCGGCCGTGCCAGCCGGCGACGAGTCGGCGGTCGGGAGCGTCGTCCGGTTCTTCTTCGTCTGCCATAGTCACGATATTCACCGCCACACCACTAATCGTTTCCCGGGCAACGCGTCTTTCGTCGCCCGGTTTCCACCGGGCTCACGTTCCCGGCGTGAACCGGAGACTGACGTCGTCGAACTCCTCGCGCAGCACCTTCTTGTCGAACTTGCCCGTCGCAGTCTTCGGAACTTCGTCGACGAAGACGACGTCGTCGGGAAGCCACCAGTCGGGGTGTTCGCCTTCCAGGAACGTCCGCAGGGTAGCCGCGGTGACGTCCGCATCGTCACGGACGACGACGCAGGCGAGGGGCCGCTCCTGCCAGCGCTCGTGGGGGACGGCGATGACGGCCGCCTCGACCACGTCTTCGTGTGCCATCAACTCGTTTTCGAGGTCGATGCTGGAAATCCACTCCCCGCCGCTCTTTATCACGTCTTTCGTCCGGTCGACGACTTCGATGTACCCGTCCCCGTCGACGGTCACGATGTCGCCGGTTTTCAGCCAGTCATTTTCGTAGTCGGTTTCGTTGGCGTCGGGTCGGTCGTAGTACTCGTCGACGACCGTCGGCCCTCGAACGTAGAGTTCGCCGACCGACTCGCCGTCCCAGGGGAGCGTCTCGCCGTCATCGCCGACCACTTTCATCTCCAGGCCCGGCGAGAGCAACCCCTGTTTGGCACGTTTCTCGTACCGCTCCGCACGACGCCACGTTTGCATGGCAGACGTGGGCCGGGAGACACTGCCGATGCTCATCGTCTCGGTCATCCCCCAGGCGTGTTCAATGGCAACGTCGTACTCGGTCTCGTACCGGCGCATCACTTCCTTGGGGGCGGCGCTGCCGCCCACGACGATGCGTTCGAGACTGGAGACGTCGGCGTCGTGGTCGTCCAGATAGTCCAGCACGTCGATCCAGACCGTCGGGACGCCCGCCGTGAGGGTAACGTCCTCCGCTTCTATCAGAGCCACGAGGTCGGATGCGTCCGGTCTGGGACCGGGGTAGACCTGCTTGGCCCCCGCCATCGTCATCGTGTAGGGGAACTCCCAGGAGTTGACGTGAAACATCGGCACGACCGGCATCACCACGTCGTCCTCCTCGATTCCAATCGCCGCGGGGGTCAGCACCATCATGGCGTGGGCGTATATCATCTCGTGGGTGTACTCGACGCCCTTCGGTTTCCCGGTCGTCCCCGACGTGTAGCACATGCCGGCCCGCTGGTCTCCCGAGAGGGTCGGCCACTCGAATCCCGACGAGCCACTGGCGACGAGTTCCTCGTACGAGTGAGCCGGGATGGTGGTATCGGGAACCTCCTCGGCCATCACGACGACCGATTCGACGCTTTCGAGACGGTCCCAGAGTCGTTCTATCGTCTCCAGTGGCTCCCCGGGGTCGACCAGCAACACGTCGTCTTCGGCGTCGCCGACGATGTATTCGACGTGGTCGTCTCCGAGGAGGACGTTTATCGTGTGGAGCTGTGCGCCCCCGAGGGGAACGGCGTAGTACGCCTCGAAGTGGCGGTAGTGGTTCCAACCGAAGGTCCCGACTCGGTCTCCGGATTCGACACCAATGTCGGCCAGCGCGGACGCAAGCGACCGCACCCGGTCGCCGAAGTCGACGTAGGTGTAGCGGTGGGTTCCGGTGGGTGTTCGGGTGACTATCTCCTTTTCGGGAAACAGGTTCGTGGCCCGCCAGAAGAACGACGGATGGTCAGGTCGAACGTCATGGGTCGTGTTCTGTTATCGGGATTCGCGCAGTTCGGTGCTCGAAACGGACAGGTACGTCTCGAGGAGGTCCTCGGGAGCGCAACTCCTCGACCGATCCCTCGAAGACGACCTGTCCGTTGTCGATGACGTAGCTCCGGTCGGCGACGTCGAAGGCGAAATCGACGTTCTGTTCGGTAAGCAACACCGTCACGTCCTCGGCCAACACGTCCGCGAAGGTCTCCCGAAGGTCGTCGACGATGACGGGAGCCAACCCCTCCGAGGGCTTGTCTAACAGGAGGACGTCCGGGCTCTGGACGAACGCTCGAGCCACGGCGAGCATCTGTTGTTCGCCCCCGCTCAAGTTCTGGAGCGTTCGGGTCTAGCGTCCGCCCGGCGGCGACTCCACGAACACACCGACCTTCTCGGAATCGGGGTAGACGACCACGTCCGGGTCGACCATCGTCGAGACCATCAGGTAGGTGAGCGGTTCGTCGGAGTCGTTGATGACCCGATGACCGCCGGACTCGTCGGCGGGGAGGGCGACGTAATCACCTTCGGTGAGAGACGTCTTCTCGTCGTCCAGACGGAGCGTCCCCCTACCGGAGAGGACGAACATCGCCTCCTCGTTCGCCGTGTGGTGGTACGGCCACGACCGTCGCCCTAGCGGCAGGTCGTACAGACTGCACCCGAGCTGGTCGCCGTCGACAACCGCACCGAGTTGCTTTCGTTTGAAACGCGTCGCTCCCCGTTCGAGCGTCGTCCACTCCACGTCGTCTTCGTTGACCTTGCCCATAGCCTCACTGGACACGCGCGATTCGTTTAGTGATACGGGACACAGCGGGACGACGAGGAGTACGGGACGCGGGGGACGACTGTCGTTTCCGGTCGAGGCTGGCGATGCGAGCACTTTTCCCACGTCAAGTCCGTTCTCGAAGCATGGACGACGACCAGCGGTACCGGGTACTCGCCGTCTCCGATGGAGGCTCACTTCGGTTGCTCGACCGGGAGACCTACGAACCAGTCGTCACGGCTGCGTCCGGCCACGACGCGCCAGTCGCTGACCTCGCATCGGGATACCTCGTCGAGGCCGACCTCGACTGGTCGAGGGCCGAGCCCACGGTTCGGTCACTGTCGGTGCGACGTCCGACACTGTACGCCTTTGCCGACCGAATCGACCCGGTCTTCGAGGTCGCCCGGAAGACCTGGACCGAGGCACGCAGGGCTGGCGATTCGATGAACAGTCGCGTGACTCGCAACACCGACAACGTGGTCAACGGCGTTCTCTACGTGTTCGCCGACGACGGGGCGAACGACCTGTTCGAGGCGTTTCAGAGCGGTGTTCGCCCGCTCGAACCGCTGGTCGACAGGGTGAACGACCGCGACGAGGGCGCTCCGCGGGAAGTGTTCATCTTCCGCCCCGCAGAGGGGCAGTACGTCGTCGTCACGATAGCGCTCCAGAAAGGTGGCCGATTCGCGGAGACGCTGCGGGATACCTACGACTGTCCCCGACCAGCAGAGTCGCTATAGAGATAGAGCGTCTCGAATCGCTCGAGTCGGCGGCAGTTCACTCGACCCTTCGAGAAGGCGGGCCGTGCCGTCGTTTTGCTGATGCTGTGTTGGTCGTTCGACGTTCGATGGCGGCTTCGGGCCCCGGTTCGTCGGGTGGTTGCGGTCCGCTGTGTTTCGATGGCGGTCGCCCATTCGTCTACCATTCTCGCTATCACTCGGCACATTCGTGGTCGCATCGCTCTGAACATCACCACGCCGAGCGGACCGTACTTCGGCCGGAGTTCGAACTCCACCGCGAGCACCGTCGCATCGGGTCGCGTGGACACCTCGAACGTCCCCAGAAATCGGTCGAACAGTCGATGGATGCTGTTTTCGCTCCCGTCGGTATCGACGGCGAACGAGTAGCGGCGTCCTGGCTCCCACAGGACACACGTTTCGTCCCATCGATTTCCCCGGCCATCCCAGCACCGTCGGCGCATCCGTTCTCCCCTCGGGTCGAGGGCGACAGCCCTGCTGACGTTGGGTGCAAACTCGCTGACGGCCTCGACGTCCGCAATCGCCTCCCAGACCGTATCCGGAGGTGCCCGAACTCGTCGCTCGACTCGAACCGTTCCCATGTCCGTCCAGTGGTCCCGTGAGTGCATATAGTAGAACGTTACCAGCGACTCACCCGCTATCGTCTCCACTACCCCCTGTGACATCTCCGATACCGACCTTGGAAGCGACCGTCTGTGCGGTTCGAGTTTCGGACCCTCCGGAGTGGGTCGTCGGCAAGTTCGCCTGTGTGCGTTCCTCGCCCATCGACCGAGAGATTACTACGATGGGGCACGTCAACGCGGGACATGGGTACCGCGACAGCCCCCACGACCGACTCCCCCGTCGAGCTCGAATTTCAGGTACGCGACAGGAACTGCTTTTTCGTCAAGGCGTCCGCACTCGTCGAATGTCGGGTGAGTCTCGAACACTTCGTCAACCGTTCGGATGGCCGGCTACTGGAGTATTTCGCGTTCGACGACGTCTCGCCCGACCGGGTGCTCTCGATGGCAGCCGACGCGTCCACCATCGTGGACGCCAGACTCGTCAGTCGAGGCGTCGATGGCGGGCTCTTCGAGTTCGTCGTCTCCGGGCAATGTGTCACGACGACGCTGGCCGACGAAGGGGCTATCGCCCGGTCGGTCACCGCGGAGAACGGTGTCGGCCACGTCGTCGCCGACGTCCCGCCCTACGTCGAGGTTCGACACGTCGTGGAGACGTTCCGCGACCGCCACCCGGACTCCGACCTCGTGGCGCGTCACGACTCGGAGTGGTCGATTCCCGTGCAGACCGAACACGGCGCGCAGATGACGCTGGCAGACCACCTCACCGACAAACAACTGGAAGTGCTCAGAACGGCGTACACGAGTGGATACTTCTCCTGGCCACGCAAGAGTACCGCCGACGACTGTGCAGATGCGCTCGGTATCGCCCAACCGACGTTCAGTCAACACATCCGCGTCGCACAGGAGAAGGTCTTCGACAGACTGTTCGACGCGTCGGCACCCGAGTAGTGGAGGACGTCTCTCGGAGACCCCTGACGACCACGCTGTCTCTCGGAACGTGGTCGTGGACGACTCCCGAACCGTCCCGACCCTATCGTCATAGGAAGCAGGCGTTTGCCACTGTTCCACCGATTTGGAGAGGAGGCAACCGAAGATGCAAACCTACTCCGAATGGACGACAGCCCAGGAATCGACGACGGTAGCGGTGGACGGCCACGACCTCGACGTGGCGTTCTACGAGGCGGGCAGAGAGAACGACGACCCCGTCCTGTTCTTGCACGGAATCCCGACCAACTCGTACCTCTGGCGACACGTCGCACCACTCATCGCAGAGGACCGGCACGTCGTCGTCCCCGACATGGTCGGCTACGGCAACTCGTCGATGTTCGACGGGTTCGACCGGTCGCTCCGCGCGCAGGAGGTCGTACTCGACGGATTGGTCGACGAGTTCGGGTTCGACACCGTCTCGCTCGTCGGACACGACCTCGGGGGAGGCGTGTTTCTCCGGTACGCCTTCCACAACCCGAGGTCAGTCGATTCGCTCGTCCTGTCGAACGCCGTCGCGTACGACTCCTGGCCCATCCAGACCATCACCGACCTGGGCCTTCCGGAGTCCGCCCGCGAGAACAGCCCGGAGGACCTCCAGGAGATGCTCGACAAACTGTTCCGGCAGACGCTGCACGGCGACGACCACGACGAGGCGTTTGTCGAGGGGATGAAGACCCCGTGGAACTCGGAGGAAGGCGTCACGTCGCTCGTACGCGACGCGTGCGCGACGAACACGAGCCACACGACGGAGGTCGACCCGAGTGACGTCACCGCAGACACGCTGTTGCTCTGGGGGCTCGAAGACGAATTCCAGCCCGTCCAGTGGGCCGAACGTCTCGAAGACGACATCGCGAACTGCGAACTGGTCGGCCTCGACGAGGCAAACCACTGGGTCCCTGAAGACCGACCCGACGCGTTCGTCGACCACCTGACCGAGTTTCTCCGCTGAGTCTCCCGTCTGGGCCCGGTCGTCGTACAGGATCTGCGGCCGTCGAAGCCGACCTCAGGGAGGCGTGATGACGGCGCGTCCCTCTATCTCTCGGTGTTCGAGCCGTTCGGCGACCGTGTTGATGTCGTCGAGGTCGTACCGCGACGTTCGTAACTCGACGTCGCCCCGGTCGACCAGCGCGACGAGTTCCTGGAGTTCGGAGTACTTGCCGACGAGCGTCCCTTTGAACGAGAACTCGCCGTTGACGAGTGCCTGTGATGGTTCGTGGACGTGACCTCCGTAGCCGATTACGTGGTGGTCGCCTCCGGCCGCGACGATGTCTGGCGCGTACCCCGTCGTCACGTCGGCACCGACGAAATCGAGCACCTGTGCGGCCCCCGTCTCGTCGGTCAGGGCCGCGACCTCCTCGGGAACGTCTTCGGTCTCCGGGTTGATGGTGTGGTGTGCTCCCAGGTCGGTCGCGAGGTCGAGCGCGTCGTCTTTGAGGTCGACCGCGGTGATGGTCGCGGCGCTCATCGCGTCCAGACACTGGAGACCGATGTGACCGAGTCCGCCGACCCCGATGACGACCGCGTGGTCACCGGGATTTAGCTCTCTCACCGCTTTCTTGACCGCGTGGTATGCCGTTATCCCGGCGTCGGCGTGCGGAGCGATGTCGGTCGGGTCCACACCCACCGGGAGAGGGATGACGGCGCGTTCGTTCGTGAGCAGATACTCGGCGAACCCACCGTCGTCTGTCAGGCCGTTGAACGCGCTGTTCTCGCAGTACATGTCCTCGCCGAGTCGGCAGGGACGACACGTTCCGCAGGTTTGTACCGGATGACAGATGACCGGGTCGCCTTCCGAGACCAGCGTGACGTCGTCGCCGACCGCGGAGACGGCACCGGCGTTCTCGTGGCCGAGGGTCATTGGGAGTTCCTGTGGGACGTACTCGGCCCACATCCCCTCGATGATGTGGTTGTCAGTCTGGCACCAGCCGGCGCCCGCTACCTCTACGACGACGTCGTCCGGCTGTTCCGGGACTGGGCGGTCGACGTCGTCTATCTGCAGGGCTTCGCTCATATCGTCGGTGTACTCGTGGAGTCTGGCTGCTTCCATGGTAGCAGGTACCACGTCGAAGCCTCAAAGAGTAAACGGCCTGCCTATCATCATCGGTAGAAGTGATATTGTAATGTGTTACCACAATTCATTCGCATGTACACACACGATGGTGAGGACGTGTTCGTCATCGACGCCCACGTCCACCTCTGGGACGCGACGGAAGAGAACATCGTCCACGAAGGTGGCGAACAGTTCATCCAGTGTTTCTACGACTATCACACGGCGTTCACGCCGGAGGAAGAACAGTGGGACATGGAGACCTACCGGAAGTACGGTAAAGAGAAGATGGTCACGGACCTGTTCGGCGACGGACACGTCGACATGGGCATCTTCCAGCCAACGTATCTCTCGGACTTCTACGACGACGGGTTCAACACCACCGAACAGAACGCCGAACTCGCCGAGCAGTATCCCGAACGATTCGTTCTCAACGGGAGTTTCGACCCGCGAGACGGTGAGGAGGGACTGGAGTATCTCGAAGAACTCGACGAGGCGTACGACCTGAACGGCGTGAAACTGTACACTGCCGAGTGGCGCGGTGACTCCAAGGGGTGGCGACTCGATAGCGAGGAGGCGTTCCGGTTCCTCGAGAAGTGTTCGGAACTCGGTATCGAGAACATCCACCCGCACAAGGGGCCGACGATTCGGCCGTTGAACAAAGACGCGTTCGACGTGGGCGACGTCGACGACGCCGCGACGTCGTTTCCCGAACTCAACTTCGTCGTCGAACACGTCGGGTTGCCTCGGCTGGACGACTTTTGCTGGATAGCGGCACAGGAACCGAACGTCTACGGTGGTCTCGCGGTGGCCGCACCGCTGGCGCAGAACCGCCCGCGGAAGTTCGGGGAGATAATGGGCGAACTGCTCTTTTGGCTCGGCGAAGACCGTATCCTCTTCGGCTCCGACTACGCGCTCTGGGAACCGGACTGGCTCGTCCCGACGGTCATGGAGGCCGAACTCACCCCGGACCAGCGCGATGAGTACGGCATCGAACTCACCACCGAGGTGAAAAAGAAGTTCATGGGCGAGAACGCCGCGGAACTCTACGACATCGACATCGAGCAGAAGAAAGTACAGTTCGAAGACGACGCCATCAGCCGGGAGTTCGACCTCGGCGACCAGTACGGGAGCGCGGCGGCGGACTGACCCATGCCAGCCACTGACGCCACAGACCCCGGTGACGGTGGGGTCGACAAGGAGGCAGTTATCGACCGTCTCCGTCGGGTGGACGACCCCGAACTCGACCGGTCGATCGTCGACCTGGAGTACGTCGGCCGGGTGCGAATCGACGGCAGCCACGTCGAGGTCTCCTTCGTGCTCCCGACGGCGTGGTGTTCGCCAGCGTTCGCGTGGATGATGGCCACGGGTATCCGCGACGAAGTTCAGACCCTCCCGGCCGTCGATGTCGTCACGGTCGAACTCGAAGACCACATGCACGCCGAGGAGATAACGGAGGGAGTCAACGAACGCCGACCGTTTCAGTCGGTGTTCCCGGAGGCGGCATCCGGCGTCGACGCCGTCCGCCGAAAACTCGACGAAAAGGCGAGACTCGCCCGCCAGCACACCGTCGTCGAGGACCTGCTAGATGCCGGACTCTCCGCCGAGCAGATAGCCGCCCTCCGACGCGGCCAACTGGAACTCGACCCCGGACGGGTTGTCGTCTCGCTTCGGGAGGGAGCCCTCTTCGTCGCGGTGGACGACGAACCCGTCGTCCGGTATCTGGAGAAGGCAGAGGAGACCGGCCTCGTGACGGCGGACGACGACCCGTTGTTCGCAGACCCCGATGGCGACCCTCTCGACCCCGAGACGTTCGAACTGGTCCACTCTCGCGCTCGTGCCGCCAAAGTGAACGTCGGCGGGCAGGGCAGCGTCTGTGCTGCCCTCCACGAATCGCGGAACGGCGCAACGGTCGACGACTGACGCGGGAGACGGTTGCGGGAGACGGACGTCACTGGATACCGGTGTCGGCGACGCGTCGAAAATTGTCGAACGACGGCGAACGTCCTCAGACGCCTACTGCCAGGCTTCGGTCGGTTCGTCTTCCACCGTCTCCTCGTCCAGCAACTGTGGTTTGCCGAGGGGCAACGACCCGAAGAGTGCGTAGTGGATAGCGAACGAGACGGCAACGATGGCGACAATAACGGTTAGCACACGCGTTAAGCGAACCATACCGAGTCGAACGGAAAGCGAGAGAAAGAATGCTTCGATACGTCGCAGTGCGCCCCCGAAACCGGCCCGGAGGCGTCGAAACGCCGTCGGAGTCGTTCGGCGTACCGTATCCGAGATTAGTGCTACCGGCGTAGAGTTTGTTGAATGCTAACAATATTCATGTGCTGTCGAAGCGATTGAGATGTCGAGATGGCAATCCAAGACACGCCCATAGACGAGAGCAACGTCGGCGAGTTGGACGAGCAGTATCGCGGCGAACTGCTCGTTTCAGACGACCCGGGCTACGACGAGGCACGTTCGGTCTGGAACGGAATGATCGAACGGTATCCGGCACTCATCGCTCGCTGTCGCGGGGTGGGTGATGTCATTACGGCAGTCGACTTCGCCCGCGAGAACGACCTGCTGGTGTCGGTTCGCGGCGGCGGCCACCACATCGCCGGCAACGCAGTCTGTGACGACGGGTTCATGATCGACCTCTCGCAGATGACGTCGGTGCGAGTCGACCCGGACACGAAGACGGCCAGCGTCGAGCCGGGTGCGACGCTCGCGGACGTCGACCACGAGACACAGCAGTTCGGTCTCGCGACGCCGCTCGGCATCAACTCGACCACCGGCATCGCGGGGCTCACCCTCGGTGGCGGTTTCGGGTGGCTCACCCGGAAGTACGGGATGACAGTCGACAACCTGCGGTCGGTCGACATCGTCACCGCAGACGGTGAACTCCGCCACGCGAACGAGAAGGAGAATCCCGACCTCTTCTGGGGTGTTCGGGGCGGAAGCGGCAACTTCGGCATCGTGACGTCCTTCGAGTTCGACCTCCACGAGGTCGGCCCCGAAGTGCTCGCGGGACCAATCGTCTACGCGGGCGAGGACGCGCCGGACGTCGTTCGGAACCTGCGTGAGTTCAACGACGACGCCCCGGACGAATCGTCCGTCTGGGCCATCCTCCGGAAGGCCCCGCCGCTTCCGTTCCTCCCGGCGGACGTGCACGGCGTGGGCGTCTGCATCGTCGTCGCGTTCTACGCGGGCGATATGGACGAGGGCGAGGAGGTGTTAGCACCGATTCGAGAGTACGGCGACCCCATCGCCGACGCCGTTGGCCCACACCAGTACGCGGAGTTCCAGCAGTCGTTCGACCCACTGCTCACCGAGGGCGCGCGAAACTACTGGAAATCGCACAACTTCGACGAACTCTCGGACGAGGCTATCGACACCGCAATCGAGTACGCGGCGGACCTCCCGTCACCGCTATCCGAGATTTTCTTCGGACAGGTCGGCGGCGAGATGGCTCGCGTTCCCGCCGACGCGACTGCGTACCCACACCGCGATGCGAATTACGTGATGAACGTTCACACTCGCTGGGAGGACGCCGAAGACGACGACCGCTGTATCTCGTGGGCCCGCAAGTTCTACGACGCGATGGCACCGCACGCGTCCGGCGGCGTGTACGTGAACTTCGTCAGCGAGGACGAAGGCCAGGAGACCAACGCCTACGGCGAGAACTACGATCGGTTGGTCGAACTGAAAAACGAGTACGACCCGACCAACCTGTTCCGCATGAACCAGAACGTCGCGCCGACCGTGGAGTAATCACCGTCAGTGACGTTCGAATTTCGTCCGTCTCGGATGGCGTTAGACGGGTTCTTTCTCGTTCGATGGCTCCGGCACAAGCGGTCCGAGGGACGAGCGAGTGACGATGGGCGTGCGTGCCAATCTCAACCACAGTTTTTACAAATATCGAGTATGAAAGAGGATACGTCGGGCGATAGCAAGTCCGGCGTTCGGTCGCGGTGCCGAGTCGGACGGATTGTCCGGCGTGGAGGCAAAACACGTATCGAACGCACTTCGTCCGTTGCAAACGTAACTGCTGGCCGCGTCGTCTCGTGGGCCGTAGACGGGTGGCCCGCCTCCCTGTATGCGGCGTGGCCAGTTTTCGCCCTCGGCGCGAGACTCCGTTCTCGATGCCCGGCGACGTGACGACACCTGCCGGTTCTCACTCGTCGTACGTCGGAACGTTCTCGAGTTCGCTCGGGTCGACGTTCTCGAACGCGTCCCGCGCGATGACGCGCTTGTGAACTTCGTCCGCGCCGTCGACGATGCGGAACTGGCGGACGTTCTCGTAGAAGTCCGCGAGAGGGAGGTCTTTGCCGATGCCGCTCCCGCCACAGAGTTGCACACAGTCGTCGATGACGTCCTGGACGACGTTCGCGGTGAACACCTTCGCCATGGAGACGGGGACGCGAGCCTCCTCGCCCGCTTCGATTGCACGAGCGGCGTGCCGAACCATCGTCCGTGCGGCGTGCAATCGCGTTTCGGCCTCGGCGACGGTGAACCGCAGGTCCTGTTTTTCGCTGAGGGGCGTGCCGAACGCCTCGCGGTCGCTCACGTACGCCTTGGCGACGTCGAGCGCGCGCTCGGCCATCCCCGAGAATCGCATACAGTGTGTGAGACGGGCGGGGCCGAGGCGCTGTTGTGCGTGTTTGAACCCCTCGTCGAGCGTCCCGAGGAGAGCGTCGTCCGGGACACGAACGTTCTCGTACGTTATCTCGGCGTGACCCGTGCCGGTGAGACCGCCGCCGATGTGCGGAATGTCTCGGACGACCTCGACACCCGGCGTGTCGGCGGGGACGAGAAAGAGCGAACAGCCCTCGTAAGGATGCACGTCGGGGTTCGTTCGCGCCATCACGATGAGCACGTCCGCTTCGCTTCCCTGCGTCGTCCACCACTTGTGGCCGTCGATGATCCACTCGTCGCCGTCTCTCTCGGCGGTCGTCCGGATCATCTTCGGGTCCGACCCCGCTCCGGGCGACGGTTCGGTCATCGAGAAGCCGGAACGAGCGTCTCCAGCAGCGAGCGGTCGAAGCCACGTCTCCTGATGGTCGTTGGTGCCGAACAGTTCGAGCGTGTGCATGTTCCCCTCGTCGGGCGCGTCGACCCGGATGGCCGTCGGGCCGAGGAGACTCCGTCCGGCCACTTCGAACACCGGGAGCATCTCTCGATAGCTGAGGTCGTGCCCGCCATACTCCTCGGGGAGGTGCGGTGCGTACACGTCGTACTCGCGGGCGGCCGCACGCAGTTCGTCGATGACGTCGTCACCGACCGGTCCGTTGCCGAGCGCCTCACGCTCGACGGGTATCACGATGTCGTCGATGAACTCGCGGGTCCGCGCGGCGAACTCGGTCGCCCTGGCGGAGTCGTCGTACTCCATGCCGTTCACACCAACCTTCACGGTAAAAAGCGTAGTGTCGGAATGGATCGAATCGGCTACGATCAACGCACGCCGACGATGTGCCCCCCTCTCTCCACCGTGGTGACGCCCCACCCGTACTTATTCGTACGACGCCCGCGAACTTCGCGGTATGTCCGACCCGGATCAAGACGCGTATTTCGACCGGCTCGTAGACGAGGACGCCCTGGCAGCGTTTCTCGCGGACGAACTCGATCCGGCGGCGACGTTTGCAGTCGAACGCCACACGGAAGGCCACTCGAACGAGACGTTGTTCGTCGAGTGGGGCGACCGAATGCTGGTCGTCAGGCGACCACCCCCCGGCGAGACGGCGGAGACTGCCCACGACGTCCTGCGAGAGTATCGCGTCATGGATGCCCTCCAGGGAACCGCCGTCCCGGTACCGAAGACGGTCACCGCTTGCGAGGACCACGGCGTCATCGGGAGCGATTTCTACGTGATGGAACTGGTGGAAGGCGACGTTCCGCGCGATACCGAACCAGAGCGGTTTGCTGAGCCGAGCTATCGCCAGCAGATGGGCGAGCAACTCGTCGATACGCTCGCATTCGTCCACGACGTCGACTACGAGGCGGTCGGCCTCGGCGAGTTCGGCTATCCCACGGGGTACACGGAACGCCAGGTCACGCGGTGGGGCGACCAACTCTCGTGGGCGTTCGAACGGACGGCCGAGGAACGGGCAATTCCGGCGTTGGAACGGGTCGGCGAATGGCTCGAATGGTCGACGCCGGCCGACCATCCGGAGACGCTCGTCCACGGCGATTACAAACTCGACAACGTGATGTTCGGACCAGGGACGCCACCAGAGCTGGTCGCCGTCTTCGACTGGGAGATGAGCACGCTCGGTGACCCGCGCGCCGACCTGGGGTGGATGCTCTCGTACTGGCGCGATGCGAAAGACCCCGCACCGGCCGTCCCCGAACTGACGTCGACGTTCATGGAGCGCGATGGCTACCCGACCCGGCGGGAGTTGGTCGATCGGTACGAAAAACGGACGGGAATCACCTTCGAGCACGAGCGATTCTATCGGGTACTCGCAGTCTACAAACTCGCGGCGCTCGGGGAGATGTTCTATCGACGCTATCTGGAAGGAAACAGCGACGATGCGATGTATCCTCGCATGGAAGAGCGCGTCCCCGCCCTCGCCGACCGTGCGGTTCGAATCATCGAGGGAGACGAACCGCTATGAGTCGATACTCCGACGTCACCGTCGGCAGTGTCGAAACGTTCGGGAGGTACGAAGTCACGAAAGAGGAAATCGTCGAGTTCGCACGTCAGTACGACCCACAACCGTTCCACGTCGACGAGACAGCGGCCGAAGAATCGGAGTACGGCGGTCTCATCGCGAGCGGTTGGCACACCTGCGCGATGACGATGCGGATGCTCGTTGACAATCAGATTACAGAAGAGGGGAGTCTGGGCTCGCCGGGGGTCGACGAGGTTCGATTTCGGCGGCCCGTTCGTCCCGGCGACGTCCTCTCCGTTCGAACCGAAGTGACGGGAAAGCGACCACTGGACAGCGACCCGAATCGCGGCCTCGTCACCTCTCACGTCGAGACACTGAACGAGGACGACACTGTCGTCCTCGCGATGGACACGGCTATGTTCGTCCGCCGGGAGGATTGATTCTCCGAAAGAGATAGCTTGGAAAACACGACCACTACATCCCGGCAAAAGACGGTTTCTGGCCGGTATCCGCAGGGTTGAGATTTTTCACGAGAGAGAGACGTCTGCGGTTGCGACGAGGAGGTGGTGTGTCGTCTGTGCCAGTAGAGTCGTGCGGTAACCCGTTCCCCAATGTGTATTGAAATACGATAGTTTTTGAAAGATTACCTAAGTTTTATCAGATATTTATAACATATGTATGTAATTATATATTTTTATGTGAAGGGTTTTAAAACACGGATTTGTGAAGCCACAAACTTTGGCGCGGGTACTGGTTACACTGTTTTGTTGACCGTCAGAAAGGAGATCAATAGTCTCTCGGGCATCGGACCGATGTCCGTGCTTCGAGACGGTTGTTCAAAATAATCGCTGGATCAGAGAATGAACCACGAAACCGACACACGCGAAATATCCGAAACCGACCCAGAAGACGACGCGACGAAGCTTCTTGAAAGGAGTGAGCGCAGCGGGCCTCTGTGCCGCCGGGACAGGAGCGATGACCGGAAAAGCCAGTGCGAGGCCACCCCTGCTCGATAGCTTCGGGACGGTCATCGACATGGTCGAGGACGCTGGCGCAGACCCCACCGGCAACGAATCCATCAATCCACTGTTGGAAAAACGCGCCGACGACGACACGGTGTTGGTGTTCCCGCCGGGGCGCTACCGCATGAACAGGCAGTTCCATTTTACCGGGTTCAACAACTTCGGCATCTACGGTAAGTGGAACGTCACCATCGTCCCCGACAACTACTACGACTTCGACGACGGCGGCGACTGGAACTACCGTCTGTTCAGACTCGGCGTCGACTACGCGCCGGGCAAAGACCTCCTGTTCAAGAACATCACCGTCGACCAGACCGCGAAAAACACTGGCATCCGCGTCCTCGACGCCGCCGTCAGCGACGGGCTGAAGGTACGAAACGTCAACACGTGGGGGGCGTCACGACAGCGGGACGTGGGGACCGCTTCGGGCCGTCATCACCGACCCCGACGGCTCCGGCGTCGTCCAGGGCTTCCGCGCACCCGCTGGCGGTTCTTGGACCGGAAGTACGCCGGGCGACAGACTCTGGCGCGGTCCGACGGGTATCCTCTGTAACAATGGCAACAAAGGCACCATCACGTTCAAAGACTGTAAACTAGGATTTTTCCCGGACAACGGCCTGTACGCCGCGAACGGCTCCGGAAAGTCATCGTCGACGGCGGGGTCTACAAGAACAGCCAGACCGCGAGCGTGCGAATCGGCGGGAGAGACAGCGTCGTCAAGAACGCGCGAATCGTCGGAGATAACGCCACGTGGAAAGGTATTCAACACGCGCTTCACGCCGAGAACAGCAACTACGTGCGGGTGAAAAACTGCGACATCGAGGTGACGGACCCGAACGGTACCGCCATCCACCAGCGCTGACAAGATACCTCTTCCTTAGTCAGCAGCATTGGTATCCCGCGACGGCCCCCTACTTAATCACCGGTCGTGCTACAGGGACCAAACATCCGCATCGAAGTTCTAACTAAGCCCATGGAGCACAAGGAAATGGGAGCCCTTTCGCCGACGGACGCCTTCGAGCTGCTCAAATATCCGTACCGGCGACGACTGCTAATGACATTGTTGGATCACAATCCCGAAGACGAGGCGAGCATCCCCGAGGACCTGGCCACGAATGACGAGGAGTTAGAGGCGATGCTCATCGAGATGACCCACGTCCACCTTCCGAAACTAGAATCACTCGACATCATCGAGTGGGACCGCGATAAAAACGTCGTGATACGAGGGTCCGCGTTCGAGGAGTTGCAACCCCTTTTGAAACTGGTCGACAACCACCGCGACGAACTGCCGGACGGGTGGTTGTGAGTCCCGTGACGGGGTGAAAGATGGCGTCGTCATTCGTCGAGTTCGACCGTGACGAACTCGTCGCAGTCCTCAAAGCGGAGGAAGACAACCGCGTAGGGCGAACTATGAGCGCAAAGGCGGCACGGAACCAGTTCGGTTCCGACGAAGATGAGTGACGACGTATGGCCGTGGGAACTCACCTCGAAAGCACAGACCGATCCCCGACTTGGGTTCGATTACCGTCTTGCACGACAGGGGGTGTTGTTCGCGCCGTGCAGTGACGTTTTGGCTCAGTGATACCAAGACGAGGGTATGGCCGTGCCGAAAACGGGGGCACACTACGGTCGCTCGTTCATTCGCGACGTGATCGTCGCAACACTGGTTCTCGTTTGCCTCTATGGTCTCGCCCAAGGCGTCCAGTTTCAGCCCATCCAAATCACAGGCTACCTCCTCATTGTCGGGTTCGACCAGTTGGAAGGCACGTCTTTAAACAGCGAGGGAATCCCGGCCTTTAGGCCTGTCTTTTACCCACAAGTTCGATGGCCGTAGCTGACGAAGTGAGGCCGGAAGATGGGAAGCCGTTCGCGAGATTGGCGACCGAATGTGGATGAGGATGGACGGCTGTGTGACATGGACGTGTCAGGGTGGATTCGATCCGAGTTTCGGTCAGCCGACTTTGGGGATGAACGCCTCACCCACCGATTGGTACAGATTGGTGATGAACTCGGCAGTTCACCTGCCGAGTCCATCCCCGCCGCCTGCAAAGACTGGGCGTCCACAAAGGCTACATACCGATTTTGCGATAACAACAGTGTGGAACCCAGTGAGGTCATCTCTGCCCACAAGCAAGCACAGCGATCACGGCTGAGTGGCGGAGACGAGCTGTTGGTCGTCTCCGACACCACCTATCTCACCTTTCCCCGCCACCCAGCTAAAGACGGCCTTGGTGACATTAGCTCTGCGGACATCGATGTTGAAGGCGTCAAAGTTCATACCTCGGTTGGCATTCTTCCACAGACACAGCGCATGACCGGAGTCATCGATCAGCAGGTGCTGATCGAAGACCAACAATCGGGCAACACGGACGACACGAACGGGAAAGATGAGCCGATCTCCCTTGAGAATGAACACGAGAAATGGGTGCATGGTGACAGGGAAGCCACCGAGTG